>CAZTKT010000001.1:0-54707 GCA_964614265.1 uncultured Candidatus Saccharibacteria bacterium
TGGGAGTATTATCAGCATGCCGCCAAACTGTCACCGATGTGGTCGTCTTGGACAAGATATTGCTGATAGAGCCCGAAGAATACGTGAACGCTCCGTTTACTGAAACAGTCATTCCATTTTTGGTTGGTTCAGTAAGTGATCCTTTCAAGGATTGGTAGGCGTCAACGACCATCTGTGGAGCACATGTCTGTCCCGAAGTGTTGGAAGCACACACAAAGACCACATATTGCCTATCCTGCGCATAGGTATGAGACAGAGGAAAGTAGCCAGTTTCTTTCGTACCATCGCCCCAATTAAAACTGAATGGTCCGGTCGCATTCTGAACTCCGCCATTGACCTGGACATATCGTTCTGTTTGTCCTGCGATAAAGGCGCTTATGGCAGGTGCGCTAGCTGATGGAACGATAAATATTTCTCCCGACCAGCCGCAATTGGTTCCTCCTGGCTGCATTTTTCCATCGCACACCGCGACCTTCCAACTGTTGCCACTTCGTATCGGCAAATCAGCACTCGTAACCGCATAGTCAATGTAGTAATTGGTGCCGACTGAAGGAGAGCCGATAAATTTGGAGTATCCTTCGGCGTTTCCTCCGCCACTGAGATATACGGAGGTGTCGGCAGATGCAGAAAACGGCAACCACGTAATGTGGTATGTCTGCCCAACAATCCACTGGTCTCCTTGTTGCGGCGAAAGAGCAGTGATTAAGGGAGTAGCGCTAGATGAAACATGGATGGTCGCAGCGCGGATCGTTTTGGATGCTTGTATAAGGGTCGCGGTGTAGGTGCCGGCAGTTGTGTAATCATAGCCAGCGACCCCAGTTGTGCTATCGCAAGTAGTATTTACATTACAGCCAGTGTTCAGTGCTACGATCGGTGACCCGTCGCCAAAGTTGACACTATACTTTGACCCCGAAGAAAGACCAGTTGCCTTGAAATTGACATGGAGAGGCATTTTTCCGGATTGTGGCTGTCCGAGACGACCGCATCGGTGACAGTTTGGCGGCATGCTGATAATACTCCCACGAAGTGTCGTATCCAAGTGATTGGTGGGGACGCATGTAGGTGTATTCAGTGAGCCAGCTCGGTGAGCTCGTGGTTGAAGCGTCCGGTGTCGGTACTTGAGGTGTCTAAACTCAAGGAATTCACGCCGTAGGGTTCCGTTGAAGCGTTCATTGTACCTCAAATGCCTATTTCTGAGGTGTCACCGATGTATCTCATCACATCTTCAGCGTGTCCAGGAGGAATAGTCTCTTGACCTAGCTTTTCTTCTCTCCATCCTCAACATCAGCATCGCGGATAGTTTCGTCTTGTGGAGGGGCGGTCTCTCCGGTAGCGTCTCCACTTGTGGACGTAGCTTTTGCCATCGCCTCACCGATTTTTGAGAGTTCGGTGGAGAGCGCAGTGATCGCGGTCGTAATAGCATCACTATCATCTTTTTCTCGCGCCTCTTTAAGGGTTTTTATGTGTGTCTCAACACCGGTTTTGATATCTTCCGGTAGTTTGTCCTTGTGGTCGGTCAGTGCTTTTTCTGCGGTGTAGAGGAGTTGGTCGGCGCTGTTGCGAACGTCGATGAGTTTCTTTTTCTTTTCATCCTCATCGCTGTGCACTTCTGCGTCTTTTTTCATGCGCTCAATGTCGTCAGGTGTAAGCCCCGAGCTTGCTTCGATGCGGATTGATTGTACCTTACCGGAAGTTTTGTCTTTTGCGGTGACATTGAGAACACCGTTTGAGTCAACATCAAAGATTACTTCTACCTGTGGCAGGCCACGTGGTGCCGGTGGAATCCCATCGAGAATAAAACGCCCAAGGGACTTGTTGTCAGTTGCCATCGGACGTTCACCTTGGGTGATGTGGATCTCAACAGAGGTTTGATTGTCAGCGGCAGTCGAAAATACCTGTTCTTTCTTTGTCGGAATGTGAGAGTTTTTCTCGATGAGTTTTGTTGCCACACCGCCGAGTGTTTCAATGCCGAGTGAGAGCGGAATGACATCGACGAGAGTAATATCATTGACATCACCTTGGAAAATACCTGCTTGGATTGCGGCGCCTGCGGCGACGACTTCGTCAGGATTGATCGTCTTATTTGGCTCTTTTCCAAAGAGTTCTTTGACTGCCTGTTGGATCGCGGGCATACGTGTCTGTCCGCCGACGAGGATGATTTCATCGATGTCTCCTTTTGAGAATGGTGAGGCTTCGAGCGCGCGCTTGGTGATCTCAATCGAACGATCAATGTATTCACGTGCAATGTCCTCGAGTTTTGCTCGCGTTAGTTTGATCAAGAGGTGCTTCGGTCCTTCCGCGTCGGAGGTAATAAACGGAATGTTGATCTCGGTTTCGCCGGTGGTGGAAAGTTCATGCTTTGCTTTTTCTGCCGATTCAACGAGGCGCTGGCGTGGGAGTGGATCTTTGCCGATGTCGATGCCGTCAGTCTTTTTGAATTCAGCAATGAGCCAACGAACGATACCCTGATCGATGTCGTGTCCGCCCATGTGCGCATCACCATCTGTCGCCTTTACCTCGATGACACCATCCCCGACCTCGAGTACTGTCACATCAAACGTACCACCACCAAAGTCAAAGACGACAAGTTTTTCTTCGTTCTTTTTATTGAAGCCATAGGCGAGTGCGGCCGCGGTTGGTTCATTTAAGATACGTTTTACATCGAGTCCCGCGATTTTCCCCGCGTCTTGGGTTGCCTTTCGTTGTGCATCATTAAAATATGCTGGTACAGTGATAACTGCTTCAGTGATCTTTTCTCCGAGCTTTGCTTCCGCGTCTGCCTTAAGCTTTGAGAGAATCATTGCGGAGATTTCCTCTGCGCGATAGTCTTTGTCACCCATTTTCACTAAGACACCACCGGTAGGTCCTTCTTTGACCTCGTACGGGACGATATCTTTATCACGTTGCACCGCTTCTTCTTTGAAGCTGTGGCCCATGAAGCGCTTGATACCAAAGATGGTATTTTGCGGATTGGTGACTGACTGACGCTTTGCGATTTGTCCCACGAGTCGCTCACCGGTCTTTGAGATTGCGATCACTGATGGTGTTGTTCGATTCCCTTCGCTATTTTCAATGATGACCGGCTCACCGCCCTCGATGATTGCCACCGCTGAATTTGTGGTACCCAAATCGATTCCAAGAATTTTTGCCATATCGTTGTTGTGATTATACTGTTAAGTACATACGGTCTTGTGACTATCTCTTTGTTTCATGTGTCCCCACCACCACAGTTGCAGGACGTATCAAATGCTCTCCGATCGTATATCCGTTCTGTAAGACGTTCAGAATTATATGGTGTTGTGCGGGATCTGTCACGGGCAGCTCTGAAACTGCCTCGTGTCGGTGTGGATCAAACGTTTCTCCAAGTGGCGTGAGCGTGTCGACATGATACGTCCGCATGACGGTGAGGAGTTGCTGATAGACCTGCTCAAGACCAGTACGCCACTCGTTTTTTGTTTCGCTTTCGCTCACCGTACTGCGCAAGGCTATCTCGAAACTGTCGCAGAGCGGGAGCAATGTCTCGATGAATCGAGCGGTATTACGTGTGCGATCCTGTTCTCGCTCCTCTTCCATCCGTCGCTTACTATTAAGATAGTCTGCCTTTGCGCGTTGCCATCCATCGAGATACTCTTGCCGCTCTTTCTGGCAGATGTGCAATTTTTCTTTATAGTGACGCAGTTTCTCCTCGATGGACGCCTCAATATCATCTATTTCTTGATCTATTGGATCGGCAGTATCAAAGATCAGTTCGTCTGCAACGGGATCGTGCGCATTGTTGTGGTCTCTTTTTTTCTTAACCATAGCCGACGTATTATAAATCGCTTTTTATTTGGCGTCAACAGGCGATTGACAAATAGACATAAAATGTCATGATGGCCATAGATGATCCAGGATCTCACCAGGGGATCCTTTATTTGTAGAGGTCTTCGTAGAAAAAGGAGTTGTGTATGGAGGTGGTAAAGGTAGAAGCAAATATTCGTTACTTTGGCCAACCAAAGGCCAAAGGAGCTTTCATGGCAGAGAGGATCGCTTGCCCGACTTGTAAGCAGGTGGTTCAGTTAGAGCTTGATCGTCGTATTTTAATTGAAGGGTACATAGTCGTTGAAGAGAGAGTGTATGGCATATGTGGATGCCAGCAGGCGTTGCATCCAAATAACCCTGGTACTCGAGGTTTTTTAGGGCATCAAGAAATCCCAGGAGTTACGGCGCCAGCGTGTGTCTGTGGAGTGTGTGACCAGGGAATGGCTATGACTGATCGTGAAGAAGTAAAGGGTGGTCACATTGTGATCGGCGAGCAGGTCTATGGGTCATGCGCGTGCCAGAGGGCGTCGATCACGGATCCAGGTACGTTGTTTCTCTAGAGAGGGACGCGGGGTAGTAGGTACAACAATCAATACTACCCAGTGTCTCAACAACGAAAGTTCCATATATTATGGAGCTTTTTTATTTTGTTATGTGTGGTATCGCTGGAGACAGGGTGTTGTCTACGAGTCTCGGTGAGGAATGCCTGTACGGTCATCACTCCACGGTAATTGCAGTAATCACCACCGGTTCACGGGGTATGTCTCGTTCATTGGTTGGTACTTTTGCGATGTCGTCGACAATATCCATCCCTTGTATCACTTTTCCAAAGACGGGGTGACTTGAGCTTTCTGGTGGTTTGTCAAAATCAAGACCGGTGTTATCAGTAAGGTTGATGAAAAACTGACTTCCGCCGGTATCCGGTCCACTATTTGCCATTGCGATTGTCCCACGCATGTTTGTCAGTCGTGTGTCTGTGACGAACTCATCTTTGATCGCGTAGCCGGGGCCACCTGTGCCGTATGTTTCGGTCTTGTCTGTTTTTGAGTTTGGATCTCCTCCTTGAATCATAAATCCATTGATCACTCGATGAAACTTTGTATTCGCATAGAATCCCTTTTTAGCAAGGGTAAGGAAATTACCGGCAGTGACCGGCATCACGTCCTCATAGAGTTCAAGGACGATGTTTCCGTGATTCGTTTGGAGTGTTATCACTGGATTCTTTCCGTCAGTTTTTTTGTATTCCATAGTTGTGGTTGCGTGAGTATTTGTGGTTGTCGCGACGGTCGGCGTTGGAGTTTCGGGAGTTGGTAATGCGCGTGGAAATTCTTGCCCGGTCACTGCTTCCTTTTGAAAGAATGATATGTCACCCTTACTATACCCAACCCAGAGTGCTAATCCTGCAATCAAAATTGTAGTTGCAATAAGTACACTCACTACTGCTCGTGGACTGCCCATACTTATTGTGATGTTACACTGATAACAACAGTACCCTGCTGATCACCCATGCGCACCCCCACAGAATGTTCACCGATCGTTTTAATGGGTTGTGCGAGATCGAGTGCTGACGCGAGGATCGGCATATCCGCGCGAGCAGAGAGCGCTATCGCGATATCTGTCGCTCGCAACCCCTTAAAGAGATTGCCCTGCGTATTTGCGGGGGCACTGATCGAGAGTGGTGTGGTGGCCATCATGGAAAGAAACTGTCTAAATGCCTCCGCCCGAGTGGTATCTGCAACTACCGAGCGTGCTTTTTGTTCCTCGTATTGTTTCAGATTATGTGCTGTTGCGACAAGCGCGAGTCGACGTGGAATGAGATAATTTTGTGCATGTCCATCTGGTACTATCTTGACCTCATGTTTTCGACCCATCCGTGCGATATCTTGCAAGAGAATGACTTTCATATCAGTAGTATTACTTAAAATATTTGAATGCGGCCTCAAGTTGTGCATCGATCCCCTTTGCCTGATCCTCCTGCTTGTTCTCAACTTCAATATCTGGTGTGAGACCACCTGCAGAAATCGACTTTCCTTCTGGAGTCAGCCAACGCGCAATCGTCACCTTTAAGGATGAACCTCCCGAGAGATTAAGTAACTCTTGGACAGATCCTTTTCCAAAAGTCTTTGTGCCGATGAGTG
Source organism: uncultured Candidatus Saccharibacteria bacterium (assembly GCA_964614265.1). Taxonomy (GTDB): domain Bacteria; phylum Patescibacteriota; class Minisyncoccia; order Phycocordibacterales; family UBA918; genus JACQKD01. The sequence goes on from CAZTKT010000001.1 coordinate 5,940, forward strand.
TTGCTACATGATGCTCTTGGAGAGCACCAGCAAGAATCTCTGATGCCGACGCGGAACCCTTATCAACAAGCACTACTATCTTTTCTGGAGCCGATGCGCCCAAGAGTCGTCCGGTACTACGGTAGAGATGCTCGTCCTTCCCTGATCCAAAGTTTTCGCGCACCACCACCTTGCCGGTCGGCAAGAAATAGCTTGCGATTGACACGGCGCTCTGCAAATAGCCACCAGGATTTCCTCTAAGATCGATGATGAGATTCTTCTTCTTACTCTTTACGTATGCGCGCAGACCTTCTTCGAATTTGCCTTCAGAGAGCGCTGAAAAATTGTATAGGTGGATGACAAAGACATTGTCATGTTCCTCTGTCTTCACTGTTGGGATATCAATAGTATCGCGTGTAACAGAAATTTCTTGTGGGGCTGTAGTATCTCCACGGAGCACGGTGAGTACTACTTTTGTCCCTTTCGGACCACGAATATGTTTAACGGCCACATCAACACTTAGATCTTTTGTTGATGTTCCATCGATGCGAATAATTTTGTCGCCCTGTCGGATTCCCGCGCGTTCAGCAGGAGAGTTTGGTATCGGTGCAATAACTGTTAACACTCCATCACGCGAACCAATCTCCATCCCCACACCTTCAAAGTTGCCCGCAACGTCCGAAGCAAACATTGCGGCATCTTCAGGATTAAAGTAGATCGTGTATGGATCACTGTAGGTGGCTACTAATCCACGGATCGCGCCATCAATACGGGCCTGTTCGTTGACTGGATCAGTAGAGCTTGCGGACACGAACCGCTCATTAAGCAGATTCCATACTTGCCAAAATCGAGAGAGATCAACAGTCTGTTCTCCTTGGGATGCCGCAAAAAGTGATTTTACGTTTGTCTCGAGACGTGCTCCAGAACCAATGTGTAAACCAGAAAAAAAGGCAATGGCCACAAACAGTACTGCAAGCCCTATACCTGTGGCAGGGAGTTGTCGACGCGCCCTCCCAACAGCCTTTGCCACAGCCTCTGATTCTGGTGTACGAGTTTCCATTTCTGCATTATGCCATACTTTACCTAAAATATACAAAAGGTATGATGGGTACATTGTGGACGTGTTATACTTTCTACCTATACCGTATGAGTATCTTCTTAGCAAATAAGCGAGACGACACTCCCCACGGCGTGTCACTCCCAACAAAAAAAACCACAGCGCTCAGTCAGAGCACGTTGTCTCTCCACAACACACTCACTGATACTCTGGAAGCATTTCTGCCACGCGATCCCACAAAGGTTACACTCTATACCTGTGGTCCAACGGTGTATGACAGTGTACACATCGGCAATCTGCGCGCGTACGTCTCTGCGGACATACTGAAACGTACGCTTGTCTATAACGGTTTCAGTGTCAATCACACAATGAATTTGACAGACTTCGGTCACCTCACTGATGACGCAGATGCTGGTGAGGATAAAATGATGCGTGCACTCAAGCGTGCGGGTAAAAAGGTTACCCTTAAGAATATGCGTATCGTTGCGGATGGATTTAGCGATCTCTTCATACGCGATATGGCAGATATCCACAACCAGACACCGACACAATACACAAAAGCCAGTGACTATGTAAAAGAACAGATCGTGCTTATTCGCACGCTGGTAGAAAAGGGGTATACCTACCAGACCAGTGACGGAATCTATTTCGATGTTTCTCGATTTCCTGCCTATGGAGCGCTTGGTCATATCAATCTTGCAACACTGAAAGAAGGAGCGCGTATGAAAGTGAACACGGAAAAACGAAACCCCGCTGATTTTGCATTATGGAAATTTGGGGAGCTTGGGTGGGAGAGCATGTGGGGTAAGGGCTTTCCTGGGTGGCATATCGAATGTACCGCAATGGCATTTGCGACTCTGGGAAAACAGATAGACATCCACACTGGCGGTATTGATCTCATCCCTACCCACCACAATAGCGAAATTGCCCAAGCAGAATCAGCGACAGGAAAAAGTCCATACGTACGCTATTGGATACATAATGCATTCATCACGATCGACGAAACAAAGATTTCAAAATCACTGGGCAATGGTATCACCCTTCGTCAACTACGTGATCGTGGATACTCCCCACTCGCGTACCGCTATTGGCTTCTCACCGGACAGTATCGCTCTCCGATGAATTTTACATTTGAGGCACTTGACGGTGCGAAGCATGCGCTGTTTCGACTGAAGCGATTTGTCGTTGAGGCAATGGCGCGCGGCGGTGGGGTGATCATCGAACCGTATCGTCAGGCGATTCATCACGCACTCAACGATGATCTTGATACGCCGCGCGCCATTGCCCTCATCTGGGAATTGATCAAAGATGATGCTCATGCCGTCCCTGATAAAGTCGCAACGATTGTACACGTCGATACGGTCTTAGGTCTTGGTCTTGCTGATACGTCCGACAGTACTGGACACCCACTCGGTGTCATTGATATTAGTGATCTCCCTGCAAAGGTCCAAGACCTCCTCGCAGAACGCGAACATGTACGAAAACAAAAAGACTGGGATCAGGCCGATGCCATCCGGCAAGCCATTAACCTCGAAGGGTATCTCGTCGAAGACACTCCCCACGGCGTCCGGGTAACGAAGGCGTGAGTGATAGGACGCTGTGGATATACTGTGGACAAAATGTGTATGGGCGCTGAGATTGCGTTGTGGCATGACATGATACAATGTTCTCTACCATGCCAGAATCCACTCCACAAAAATCACCATACGTCCCACAATCCACGCGTCCACCGATGCAAAAGAACTTGCGGGTGGTCCCCCACAACACCGATGCGGAACGAGCGCTCCTCGGCGCGATCATGCTCAAACCCGAGAGCATGCACGACATCTCTGTCTCCGTCTACCCAGAATCTTTTTATGCAGACAAGCACCGCGAAATCTTTACCGCGATGCTTGATATCTTTACCAAGAGCAACCCAATCGATTTGCTCTCTGTCACCCACAAACTGAAAGATCGCAAGGTGCTGGATCGTATCGGTGGTGCAAGTTATCTCACCGAACTGATCGAGAGTGTACCCGCCGCCGCAAACGCAAGTTACTACGCGGAAGTCGTACAAGACAAAGCAGTGCTTCGCGGACTTATCAGAGCCGCCGACGAAATCGCAGAGATTGGATTTTCAAATCCGGAAGAAGTGGACGAAGCGCTCGACAGTGCTGAGAAAAAAATCTATCAGGTCACCCAGTCACCGACGGCACAGAAGTTTACCCCAATCAAAAATTCTCTCGGCGAGGCGTGGGATCGGCTCGACCGACTCCATAATTCGAAGGACGAAATACGTGGTGTGCAGACTGGCTTTCCGGCACTGGATAGTTTACTCGCGGGTCTGCAAAAATCCGATCTCATCATTCTTGCCGCACGACCAAGTGTGGGTAAGACCGCATTTGCGCTCGATATCGCGCGCCACGCGGCCTGCCTTCACGGTGTACCCGTTGGCATCTTCTCCCTTGAAATGAGCGATCAACAGCTCGTCGATCGCATGCTCGCCGCTGAAGCAAAGGTTGATGCGTGGAAACTCCGTACGGGGAAACTCTCAACCGATGAAGAATTTGCGCTCGTGCAAGAAGCAATGGGACGACTCTCTGAAGCGCCAATTCACATTGATGACCAGCCCGGCAATAGTATCCTCAAGATGCGTTCAGCGGCACGTCGTCTCAAAAACGAATTTGGTCTTGGACTGATCGTTGTTGATTATCTTCAGCTCATGATGCCCGCAAATATGCGCTACCACGACTCGATGGTGCAACAAGTGACTGAGATCTCTCGTGCACTTAAAATAATGGCGCGCGAGCTTGATGTGCCCGTTCTTGCCCTCTCACAGCTCTCGCGTGCGGTCGAACAACGTGGTGGCAAACCCCGCCTCTCCGACCTTCGAGATTCCGGCTCGATCGAGCAAGATGCCGATGTTGTTATGTTTATTCACCGTGATGATAAGACAAATGAAAACTCTGATCGACCAAACATCGCACAGATTCTCGTTGAGAAACATCGCAATGGTCCCACCGGCTCGATCGAGCTGTATTTTGATGAGAAGCGTACAACCTTCCTCTCGCTTGAAAGCAAACGTGGTGGAGAAGATGCATTTGCCGCGACACACGATGATGATTTTTAATACCACACGGCGACTATGACTTCCATTGAAGAGCTTTCCCGACAGTTTGAGCGTTTCCCGGGCATCGGCCCACGCCAAGCGCGACGGTTTGTCTACCATCTCTTGACTGAAGATCCACAGGCGCTTCAGCTACTTGCCATGGCAATTGCTGACATACAAACAAAAGTTATTGAGTGCCCGCACTGTTTTCGCTATTTCGCGAGCTCCAATCGGGCAACGCTCTGTGGCATCTGCGAAAACGGCGCTCGCAATCATGAGCTTCTCATCGTTGTCGAACGCGACTCCGACATCATGCCGATCGAATACTCGGGTACGTACGACGGCTACTACTTCGTACTCGGCGGTACCGTTCCGCTTCTCGATCCTGAAGAAAACATAAAACTGCGCGGCGGCGCATTGCGTGGCATAACAGAGATGCGCGCAGACGGCGGCCTCAAAGAAGTCATTCTTGCCTTCTCCGTCAATCCCGACGGAGAAAATACTGCCCGCTATGTCACGACCCTTCTCAAAGACCCTGGAGAAAAGCACGGCATAAAAATTTCTATCCTCGGACGCGGTCTTTCAACCGGCTCCGAACTTGAATACGCCGATCCTGAAACTATCAAGAATGCCCTGAAGAATCGCACCTAGGCCTCGTCCTTCCCTCTGGCAGCTTTAAGCGCATTCGCGTACCACATAAGTTCATCGAGCATTTTGGAAATACGTTTGTAGTAGGAGTCATCTTGCATCACACTCTTTTCATCAAACAACTCTGCGATTTTTGAAAAATAGACCGCTTCAAGGATCGGCACAGCTTCAAGATCGATGAGTACGCTGCGTAATTGCTCTATCATGCGCGCGCCACCCATAGTTCCTGCCGAAACACCACAGATTGCGATCGGTTTGCGTTTATATTCGCCATCAGACATATCAAGCATCATTTTGAGCTCCCCTGGATAGCCGTGGTTATACTCGGGAGAGACAATAATAAACGCATCAGCGCGTTGAGTTATGTTCGAGAGTTTTTTTGCTATCGTCGACTCCCCACTATCGTCTGTTGCCATTAGAGGGTACTCTCGTACATCAATAAATGCCGTCTCTACACTGATACGCTTTTCTACTATATTAAATACAAAACGTGCGACATGTTCAGAACGACGTCCTTCACGAGCAGTCCCAAGAATAACTGGGATAAAGAGCGATGACATTGTGTGAGACGTTATCTACCTCCCTATTACACCAACGCTGTAATTTTTACTCGATCGTACTTCTGACGATGACCAATTTTTCGATCACGGTTACTCTTTGCCTTAAAGCGTACGATAGAAAGCTTCTTTCCTTTCTTCTCTCCCTGATAGATCGCAGTGACTTTTGCACCAGAGATGTATGGTGTACCAATGGTTGTGTCCGTACCATTATCGACCAGAAGTACCTTTTCAAATGAGACGACATCACCTTCTTTATACTCTTCGGGGAGTTGCTCGACGTCGAGAATGTCGCCCACACAGACCACGTGCTGTTTGCCCCCGCTTACAATCACGGCAAACTCGCCATTCTTTGCCGTTCCCTTCGGTGTTGTTGTAAGTGCCTTTGTGGCGGTTTTTGACGTTTCGGGAGCCATAATCCACGCATACTACAAGAAATGAGCAGAAAACGCAACTGGTTGTGTAGACCAGGCATAACCCACCCTACAGACATAAAAAATCACAACCGAAAGGGGTTGTGAGGGTTGCGGGTACACGGATGTATGTTGGAAAGAACAGGCAGACTCGTGACCAAAAGGAAACCCCGACGCGAGGGTGGTGGTTCGCGTCGAGGTCGGCTGATGCGTGAGTGTTACATTTCACCAAAGAAATTAATCCTTTGGGCGGAGAAGGTAGTAGCTTCTCGCTCACACATCAGCTATGTGTCCAAGCGACATAGTACCCCACTCCATCACACTATGCAATAGGCACTTCATTCGTCACTCGCCTGTGGTCGATCAAGGGAAAGTTGCTCAACATCCATCCCACTACCGGTGATACGCAGGACATCCTTGTCTACCTTGCCGAGCTCTTTTTGTGCGGCGTTGTAGTGATTGACGGTGGTACCAAGAGCGGTACCCACTTTTTTAAAGTAATCATCGTATGCCTTGAGGTGTCGTGAAAGATCTTCTACATGTTTGCCGATTTGTTTTGCGGATTCCTCAATTTTGAATGCACGGAAACCATAGAGCACCGATTGGAGATACGCCGCAAAGGTCGTCGGGGACACGATGATCACATTCTTATCTTTATACGCATAGTCGATCAACGAACGTGTATTGACCTTGAGTGAGCCGACTTCATTGACTAATAGATCGTAATAAATCGCTTCTGCGGGGATGTACATAAAGGCAAACGGAAGTGTCCCGTCTCGGGGACGAATGTATTTCGCCGTCTCGTCGATGCGTTTCTTCAGATCGCTGGTGAACTCTTTTTCAAGTGCTTGTCGGCGCATCTCGTCTGGCTCATCGACGAGACGGCGATAATTGTCCAATGAAAACTTTGCGTCAATCGGTATCATACCGTCCTTCGTTTCGATGACCGCATCTACTGTGTCGCCTCCCGGAAACTGATACTGCAAGTGATATGCGCCCGCAGGCAGGATGTTTTCAAGCGCGAGCTGGAGAGATGCTTCCCCGAGGTTTCCTCGCTGTTTCTGATGCTTCAAAACCTTTTCAAGGTTTTGAAGCTGTTCGGCAACCGTAAAGACTTGCTTTGACGATTCTGAAACTTGGCTTACTCCCTTTGCGACGCTTATGAGCTGTTCGTTGACTTCTTTGTTGATGTCTCGAATGAGCTTCTGTGATTCGGTAAACTGTGTCTCAACTGCTGCATGCATGGTGCGCGTCGTCTCCCCCATTTTACGATCGAGGGTGCGAGAGAGCTCTTGTAGCTGTTGCTGGAGGAGCAACATCTCAGTCCCCCGATTGTCGGTGCGTCCAGTCAGCGATCGTGACAGTCTAAAGAGAAAAAACCCAATGACCACCATAGTGGCCAAGATGACTACAGCCAAAAGCGGTAGAAGTGATTCCATAGGGATATAGCTTACCATACTACGAAACATGCTATACTGAACGCACTATGCCCCTACACACCACCATAAAAGACCAGCTCAAAGATGCAATGAAGACAAAGGATGAAGTGCGCCTGCGGACCGTTCGCAATATGCTCACGACCTTCACGAATGAGCTTGTCGCCACAGGAAAGAAACCACAAGACATACTTGCTGATGAAGATGTGCTCGTGGTCATCAAACGTCTCGCGAAACAGCGAAAAGACTCGATTGAACAGTTCCAGAAAGGTGGACGTCAGGATTTGGTCGTCGGAGAAGAAAAAGAGCTTGCGATACTTGAAACGTATCTGCCCCAACTCATGACGCAAGAGGAAATAGAGCCAATCGCTCGTGCACAGAAAGAGAAACTCGGCGTCACAGGTAAGTCACAGATGGGCAAACTTATGGGGGCAATCATGAAAGAGCTTGGAGGAAAGGCGGATGGTGGAGATGTAAAAGTAGTAGTTGAGAAACTCTTTTAGACTCCTAGTTCAGTTGCCTGATTCAGTGTATTGAGAAATGTTGGAATCGCAAAAAGCAGTCCAATAGCGGGCAATACCACAAGAACCACACTGATGATAATCGTCGTCAAAAAATATTTCCGAGTCTTCTCCACCGAGACGTAAATCTGATCTATTTTTTCTTCAAGAAGTTTTAGTCGTTGTTCATCCATATAGGCAAGTATACTCCGAGACGTCTAATCGTGCGTACCTGTCATGTGCACTATCTAGCGAGCATCATCACACGTCCCTGAGACACCGTCACTTGTTTTAACTCCCTCCGGCACGCACGATACTCTGGGCAGGTGGTTGCGACGAGCGCCCAGAACTGGGGTGAATGATTGAGTTGTGCAAGATGGCAGAGTTCGTGGATGATGACGTAGTCAGCGAGGTGCGCCGGAAGGAAGGCTATTTTGTAGTTAAAATTGAGATTGCCATGTGCGGAACAGCTTCCCCAGCATGACTTTTGATTTTTGATCGCCACTCGCTTGTAGGTAAAGTGGTAGTGTTCGTTGAGTTCGGCAAGTCGCGCGTGCACATGTGCACGCGCGACTTCTTTATGCGCGAGGTAGTGTTTCGTCGGTTGTTTCCGCACGCGCCTTCGTTTTCGACGAAACACCCACATGTTAGGAACCGGTGTTCTCTTCTTCAAACCCAAGACATACAGAGTTCATACAGTATCGCTTCCCGGTTTCTGTGGGACCATCGTCAAAAAGATGCCCGAGATGCGAGCCACAGTGCGCGCAGACGGTCTCAATTCGCCTCATGCCATGAGATATATCGGGGATCTCTCTAACCGCGCCCGGTAGCGCCTTGTCAAAACTGGGCCATCCCGTACCTGAGTCAAACTTTGCATCGGAGGGAAAGAGCGGGTTGTCACAGGCGGCACATCGATACATCCCATCACGATTTTCTTTCAGGAGCTTTCCAGAAAATGGCGCCTCTGTGTTCCCTTCACGCAAGACAGCATATGCCTCGGGAGACAATTTCTGCTTCCATTCATCTTCAGTGCTTTCTGATTGTGGATGTGTATTCATACTAATACGGTTAGTTAGTTCTTTTTTGGTACATGCTGTGCAACAAATGAGTCTCGTCCTGACGCCTGACGGTAGAGAGTATACCGTGTGGGATTCTTTTTGTCATAGTTCTGGTGATACTCTTCTGCCGGCCAAAATTTGGCGCGAGGGAGCACTGCGACCGCGAGCGGTTTGTCGTACACCTTCATTGCTTCGACATCGTGAAGCACTTTTTCGGCGGTTGTTTTTTCTTCGTCTGTTTCGTAATAGATCGCGGGACTGTACGCCATCCCGCGATCATGAAAGGAACCCTCCCCATCGGTCGGATCGATACTCTGTATAAAGAAACGGACAAGCTCTTCGTACGTGGTACGACTAGTATCATAGGTGACTTCCACGACTTCACGGTGCCCACCTTGAGCATAATTATCGTAGGTCGGATGGTCAGTTGTCCCTCCGGCGTATCCCGAGATTGCATTTGACACACTGGGCACTTTTTTAATATCGGCACCGATGCACCAAAAGCATCCTCCTGCAAAAAGTGCGGTTTTATCTGTACGATCAGACATGTTGTTTTTGATTATGGATGATATGAATCGCCATGAGCAGACGAATATCATTGTATGAGCATTGCTCCTTCAGATGATAATAAATGGGTGCGAGCTTCTCGCCTCCAAGCTTTTCGGCCGCTGCTGTCACGGCATCAAGTTGCTTCGGGTCAAATTTGATATGCGCAATATCGCCAGGACTCAGTGCCCCCTCTTTTGCCAGCCGGTCGATGTGGTTGGTGATAGTCTCGACGCTCATTGCCCGCGCGCGAGCGATCTCTTCAATACTCTGGCCATTGACGAGAAGTAATCGCGTTTTCTCATAGGTTGAGGTTTTATCCACACCGCGCGCGGGTTTTACCTCAAGTGGAATGCGCTCAAGTGTCCCACCACTCGCCTTAATAAACTGTGTATGCATCTTACTTTTTTCATCTACATTCATCTCATAAAATGCTGTGCGTACTGCGTTGGACTGTTCTTGAAACTCCTCATCGTGTGCCCGCACTTGTGGATGCACCTCAAGCGCGCGCTGATTGCATCCACGGAGGAGCAGACCCGCGAGTGAACGTACTCGCGAGAGCGCCACATATCCTTGTCCGTATTCAAACGCATTTGAGAGGTCCATATCAGCGGCATCAAGCGACATACCTTGGCTCTTATGGACGGTAATTGCCCAGGCCAGCCGCAATGGTACTTGTGTCACTTCAGCCAGTACTGCGTCACCTTCCGAGATTGACCAACTTGCGGGAGAGATAGTAAGCTCTTCCCCACCGAGCGTTGCGATCACCGGATACCCAATCTTTTCTTCATACCGCACAATCTGTCCAAGTGTCCCATTGACGTACCCCACATCAAAATTATTTTTTGTGCACATCACCATTGCCCCTATCTTTAATTCCAGATTTTCGGGCGAGAGACAACTTTTTTTTAATCCCTCAATAAGAGGTCGTGCACCTCTACTCTCCATCGCAAATATTTTTTTCTCTCCCGCAAGAGCCTGAAGGCGTTCAGCATTCATACGATCCACATCTGCGTTGTGTGTGTAGAGTCGAGTTGGTTCAATTCCATCAGGGAAACTTGTTTCCTTGCACGACTCCAATATGTCGTACGTCGATTCATCAACCGTACTACTGCGTAAGGCAGAAAGGAGTCCTGCAAGTGAGTCATCTGATTGTCGAAATTGCTCATGGAGATAACAGACCATCAGCCCGAGCTCATGCCACAGTGGTGCGGCAAAAGCAAATTGCACTTCTCCCGTGCGCCCAATCGGTGGTAATTGAAAGAAATCTCCCACGAGTACCACCTGCAACCCACCAAATGGTTCCCGATTTCGTCGAACCGAACGGAGCACTTGATCAACCATATGAACGACATTTGCATCAAGCATTGATATCTCATCGATCACAAGCACCTTTGCATGCGCTATGCGTTTCGCAACACGCTCGCGCGTGGTGATTTGTTCGAGATCATATGGCGTCAGAGCATCCTTAATCCCAATCCCCGACCATGCATGGATCGTCATCCCTCCTATATGCGTCGCTGCGATGCCGGTCGAGGCTGTCACGGCTACATCAATACCATGTTCACGTAGGTATGTAGTGTACGCATTGAGCGTATGCGTCTTTCCGGCTCCCGGCTCTCCGGTAAGGAACACATTTGCACCTGTTTTCAGCACGTCGAGTGCTTCAGATTGGGTCATGGGGGCTATTATACATCTTCTATAGTCCCTTGGCTTTTTGTGAGCAATTTAAAACATACCCAAAAAACCGAAGAGAAACATCATACCGAGAATAGTGAGGACAATGATGCCCCCAAGTCCCATGCCAGATTTCTTGCCACCAATATCATGGTGAAGCAGTTTGTGATTTTCCCGGTCAAGACATGTGACCACGATCACCAATGAGGCGAACGCAAAGATCCCCATCGTGACAAGTGATTTGTATACCGTGTCACCCTCAAGCACTTCCCAAATAGAGAGAACGCCGACGAGCGCGAGTAACGAAACTGAGACAATGAGAACAACCAATGTCATACCATCCCTAAACAACCTCCGAACACTGCCCCCTGATCCACTCATATCCAGGTAATTGCTTCATACCGTCGGTGTCGTCGGCTCAATTCATTGAGCCTCTTTTCAATCACTTTCTCTTGTTCTTCTATTGTTTTGAATATCTGATTGGCCGTCGCCTTCCTGATTTCCTCGAAGAATCGCTCGGCAGGATTCAGTCCCGGTGAATAGGGTGGCAGAAACAGGACGATGAGTCCCGGAATCTCCCGATGTACCAGGGGCCGGTGGCAGGGAGCATTGTCCCAAACCACGATCACCATCTTGTCTGGATGCTGTTTCTTGAGTTCCAAGAGAAAGACATGCGTAGCTTCACTATCAAAGCCGTCAATTGATGAAATATGAAAGCTCTCTCCTGAGAGCGGAGAAACGGCTGAAAAGAGATACCGATTGTCGAATGATTGTTGGCTGTCGATCGTGGTGCGCTCCCCGACTTTTGACCAGCTTCGTCTGAAATTCGAGATGAGGCCATAGCGCATTTCGTCGGCAAAATACAGCTCGAATGGTTTCTCTTTCAGTGGCGTGAGGAACGGAATGAGACCCCCTTTTTAAACGCTTCCTGCTTTTCTTTGTTTCCTTGTACGGGGTGTGGTCTCGCTGATTTGTATGAATAATTGAGTTTGTCCATCCGATACCACACCGTCTGCTCGGGAATTTCTTTTTTGTGATGCTCTCTGATCCACTGCTGCATACGGGGGATTGACCAATATCCCTTTTTTGTATCGATTTCTTTCACTAACGCATCGAAAATCGCGGTATCCCACTTTGGGTTGCCCTCTGGACGACCGCCTTTGTTTGAAATGAGACCCATAGTCCCTTAGTCCCTTTTTCATTGTATCGGTGAAGCCATGTGGTCACGCTTCCAGGATTCACGGTGAGTTGGTCCACAATTTCGTACCGTTTCTTTCCTTTTGTTGCTAATATAATTGCTTTTAATCTTGTTTTGTATGCTTCGTCAGTGGCTTTCTTTAGCTTTTCCTTCAATGCTTCGATAGTGTCGTGTGCTTTTATGGTGATATATGACATATGCCCCCAGTGTACGGCATATTTTTAAAGTATTTGTGAGTTAGTTGGGGATGGTATTAGATGTTCCTCAATCTATATGGAATGCCAAAAAAAGTATCCTCACCAATAATTTTTTCGATAATCACTCTGCTTCGATGAGCGCCATAACTTATTTCAATATCACCCTTGCCAGTGCCCAGACACCCAGAATCAGGGTACAGGTTGAGAGGATACAGGTTGTACGGCTCACCCCACGAGAATCTAATAAAATTTTCTTCGTCTTGAACATCACCCTGCTTACCAGTGTCACTTATTCCCCATACCAGTGTTACATCTGAGTCGCGAATGTTCTTGACAACTTCTGTAATGATGCGCTCAACCACGTCTTTATGTTCTCTCACTACTCTTCCAACTTCCTCGAGGTTCGGCAGTTGATCACAAGTTAAATAATGATTCTTGTTGTCATATATCACATTCTCAACGAGTTTAGATAATGGATGTGCCTTACGCTCAACAATGATAGCAATGACACCTACTGCAATGAGTACAAGAAGAATGAGCAGAAATACTTTAATTTTAGTCATGATATATTTGACCTTAAGCTAATATAAATATAGCCCCGTCTTCACATAAATGGAAGACGGGGCTATTGTGTGAGGTTTCAGCGCTCGTTAGTTGCAGTAGTCATAATGCCACCAACGCACGTACGATACCCACCATGTTGCGAGATGCGGCCATATATAACTCAGCACCTCTGGATTGGGCTCGGGAGTCTGTGTCTGCCAAGTCCAATAATTCCTATCTTGATTGGGTTCGAGGATAAGCGCTTGTGTCCGAAACGCTCCCTGGTTACTGCAGCCCGCGGCGTAGGTGCCGACACTATAGTCGTTCTTATTGCTCAGGCAGGCATAATTCGGAGTTTTGTGATAGCCCAATCTTAACAGGGCACTCACTGCCTCACCTCGTGTAGCATATCTCCTGCTTGAGGTGACACGATCGGGACAACGCGCTGGAGCTGCACGACTACTGCAGTGGTTCCTGGTCACTGCGCTATCTGGAACACTCTCCATTTCCTGGTCATCACCAATCTCGACATCTCCCTCCACGACACGCTGAAAGAATGGCTCGATGAAAGAAAAATCTTCCTCCATCACCCCCGGATTCATGTCATCTCCTGCGGCATCAATCAAACGATTATGCACCGACACCAGCTTTTCGGCGAGGACAATTGCTTCGGTAGAAACGCCCGCACGAATCGCGCCCTCCGTCGAGAATTGTTGTCTGCCACCCCCATCTGTTTTCACAAAGGGAGTGGCTTCCTCAATTTGTGCTTGCAAAGCCTGCCCTGTCGCACTTACTGCGGCTGTACTCTGCGTAGTCGGATTTGTTGCTGTAGTCTCGATTTGCCCAGTGGTGGAATCTCCACCTCCCGAGCACATCGTCAACGTCAATAAGCATGATCCGAGAAGAATGGTTTGTACACAACGCACCCCCCCATCTTCTGTCACCCCCTGCTCGACTGAAACAAACATGCAATCGAACATCCTGGTCGAGCCATCATACGCCTTGCTTTTCACCTCCTTTGAAAGGACATCGTTTGGTCTCTGGGCAAGAGATTAGCAGAACCCCCCCCTCATTGTCAAGCGTCCCGCCCACAAAAACTGTTAACGAACTCCGAGCGGCTCGCCCATATATCGGTTACCGTGGCGCCATATGCATATGGCAACAAAACAACATATATTCAAGGAGCACCTGAAGGAGTGGCTCTCATGCAGAGGAGATCGGAAGAAGCGGGGTGAGATCACGAAACATATCGTGTATGTGACAAAGATGCACCAAAATTCGGTCTCGCGGACGTTCAAGCGACTCCAACTGCACGATCCCTGCGCTGAGGAACGACGAGGGCGCAAGACATACTATACCCCAGATGTCACCGCAGCTTTGAGGGATATCTGGGAAGCGGGCGACGAGTGTGGCGGAGAGCTTCTGCATCCGCAGATTGCCGAGTTTGTGGCAATACTCATTCGCGATGGACAGTGGTCGCACTCTGACGAAGCGACTGCCAAACTTCGGGCCATGAGTGAACATACGGTACGGAGACACATTGCGAAGTTTCAGAGAGCAACCGGAATGCGAAAAGGTCTTTCTTCGACAAAACCCTCAGCACTGAAATCCATCATTCCAATCTTCAAGGGACCCTGGAAGGATCTACCGCCGGGGCACCTGCAGATCGACACAGTGGCGCACTGCGGGGATACACTACTTGGTGATTTTGTGTACACACTCTCAGCCATTGACGCCTGCGCATATTGGGTTGGCCTCTCTGCGCAATGGAACAAGGGGCAGGAGGCGACGGTCGACAGCATGCGCAGTATCAAGCACACACTGCCGTTCGTGTGGATCGAAGCACACCCAGATACCGGCAGTGAGTTCATCAACTGGCACTGCAAAGGATGGTGTGATACAGAGAAGGTACATATGTCACGATCTGAACCAGGAAAGTCCAATGACAATATGTATGTGGAAGAGCGCAATGGCCATGTGGTGCGCAAGTATCTTGGGTATCGGCGATTTGATTGCCCAACGGTCGTGCTATTGATGAATAACTTCTATCGAGTGCTCGGTCTGTATCTCAACCACTTTAAGGCGGTCAGACGGCAGGTCTCGCGGGAACGGGTCGGATCGAAATATGTGCGGAAGTATGAAAAAGTTGCACGGACACCGTATCAACGCGTACTTGAACATCCGGCGATCAACGAGATCGTCAAAAAGAAACTGCGCGCAGAGCATGATGCACTCAACCCGCTTTCACTCAAACGAGAGGTGGACAAACTGATCACAATCGTGAACAATCAACAAACGCGCCACGACAAGCGACAGTGTGACTGCTCATTTCGTTAACCATTTATTTTGGGCGAGAGCGTCACCCAGTTCTTTTTTACACGGGGACAGGTCCTTGCGCCAAAAGTGTACCCACGAGCATAAAGAATAGAACGAGAACAATGGACAAAAGTACCAGCGTTGTATCAACCCGTACATGAGACTGCGCATGTACACCTCGAGAGACGGAAACACGATTGCTTCTCTCCAAACACGCGAGGAGAGTGATGGCTGAAGGAAGCACAAAGAAGCCCATCGCATATGCGGAAGAGTCCACCATTCCACCCGTCAACCACGTCCAAGATATAAGTATACCGACCAATCCAAGAGACCCAATAGAGACTATTCCAGAAAAAAATGTCACTGAGCGAGAAAAAATCATTGCGAGTCCATCATGACGAACCCCGCCACCTTTCTGTTGCATCTCCAACAGACGTCCGGTGATGAGTAAGATAATCGCGAGTATCGAGAGAAGTCGGATAAAGGCAAGAGATTCCATAGTGAGTGTTCTGGACAAGAATGCAAATATGCCAGTGACTGCCACCACCAAAAATACTGCCGTACTCAAGAAAAAGAACAACTCCCCACTATCTTGTATTTTTTTCATATATTTATGGTAAACATAATATATGAACACAGTACCATGTGGGAACACTTACACAAGAAGAGAATGGGGGATAATCACATGGTCACATTGTGTGCCTCTGCACTTTTTATATCCGGATACGTTCGAAATTGACGATGTGACCGCGTGCGTCGATGGAAATTCCTTCTGTTGCATATAATCGCATCCGCTCTTTTCGATGTCCCTCATTCATCCAAATTTTTCCACCAGCATACACAATACGGTGAAAAGGAATGTCGTGTATGCCACTCTGGTATGCTTTACCAAGGATGCTCGTGATACTTCGAGACGCCATTGGGCCCGCGCCTGCGGCGCGGGCCACATCTCCATACGTCGTCACTCGCCCTGCAGGTATACTTCGTACCAACGCAACCACTCGTTCACTAAATGTTTTTACATGCATGGATACACAAGACATGCGTATGTTATTAGACCCCCTATGCTTTCTAGGAAGAAAGATATTTATTTTACCGCTTTGACCACTGAGGTGCTTTTCTGGCTTTCTTGAGACCAAATTTTCGACGTTCCTTGCTTCGTGGGTCGCGCATGAGAAAGCCTGCTTGTTTGAGAGGAATACGACGTTCTGGATCTTCTTTGACAAGCGCTCGTGCGATACCAAGTCGGATCGCATCTGCATGTCCACGAATACCACCACCGAGTACTTTGACGGTCACGGTATAGTTGCCGGTTGTTTCATTGATTGCAAAAACCGCGAGGACGGTGTGCTCAAGTGCGGGTGAATGAAAATACTCTGACAGACTTTTATCATTGATAGTGATAGTCTGTTCTTTTGCCGGAGTGAGGCGCACACGTGCAGACGCGGTCTTTCTTCGTCCGATGCCTTCATGATATCTTGCGAGAAGTTTCTTTTCAGCCATATAATTATTCTGTTATTGAAAGGTTTTTCATACGAATGCTATGTAGTTTGTTCTTTGGCAACATACCCGCGATGGTGCGCGTCAGCGCTTCCCCATATCCGCGTCGAGTAGCAAGATGACCGAGCTTCTCGACACGCTGTCCTCCAGGATACCCGGAGTAGGTTTTGTACGTTGTTTGCTCGCGCTTTTTTTCAGAAATGTCGAGTAGACGGGCATTCGTAACAGTAACCCGTACCGGGAACGCAATGTGTTTCGCAAAATCTGGCGAATGCTTACCAAGTAATACTGAGGCAGCTTCGGTCGCAACGATGCCGAGGCGCTTGCCTTGTGCATCGATGGCGTATGTTGTTTTTGTGATTGGTTGCATATGAGGTGAGCGTTGCGTATTACACAAGTTCGATGACTGCCTCTCGGCGCCCCGAAGTGGTTGGGCCGGTCTTTACGACGCGGGTGTATCCACCGGGACGATCAGCATACTCCGTTGCAGTACTAAAAAATTTTTGTACGACTTCTGTAGTTGGTTCACCGAGACGTGAGGAGATGAGACGTCGTGCGGAAATGGAATTATCCTTTGCACAGGTGATCAGTCGTTCAATGAATGGTCTGAGCTCCTTTGCCTTTGCTTCGGTCGTGAGGATTTTTCTATGAGTGATCAGAGACACCGCAAGACCGCGCAAGAGTGCAGACCTACCTCTTCGGGTGCGTGAAAGAACGCGGTTATGGTTGTGATGTCGCATATGATTGTTACTCTTTGAGAGTGACGCCGATTGCACTCAGTACCTCCTCGATTTCCAAGAGCCCTTTTGGTCCAATACCCTCGATCGCAAGGATATCATCTTTTTTCTTTCGAACAAGCCCACCAACGGTACGGATATTTGCTTCTTCTAAAGCGTGTGCACTTCGGCTTGAGAGATCAAGGCTTTCGATGCGTGTTTTGAGCACGTCAATTTCATTTTTTGTTTCTGGTGTAGATACTGTCTCAAGTGGTGCTGAGACCGTAAGTAGTGTCTCCTCTGTACTCTCCTGGAAACCAACGATCGCCTTTAGTTGATGAATCATTATTTCAATCGAACGCTCGAGAGCTTCACGAGGGGTGAGTGAACCATCAGTCTCAATAAAGACTCGAAGACGATTATAGTCAGTTTGATCACCGACACGCATGTTTTCTACTTCATAGTTGACTCGACGGATGGGGGTAAAGACGGCATCGAGTGCGACCGTGCCGATGTCCACCTTTTCTTTCTGGTGGACATCTCTTGGTACATAGCCCAATCCACGCTCCACAAGCATTTCGAGCTCAAGAGTAGTGCTTTTTGCGGTAATTTCGGCGACATATTGATCAGGATTGAGAATTTCAATTTGACCAGGTGCCTTGATCGCCGAAGCGGTGATGATACCAGGTTGAGATACTTTTAGTGACATCGTCAATGGCTCATCGCTGTGCATTGCCATACGAATTCGCTTTAAGTTGAGGACGATGGTTAACATGTCCTCTTTAACACCATCGAGGGCTGAAAATTCATGCTGTACGCCCTCGATCTTTACCTGCGTGATAGCTGCACCAAGAAGCGATGAGAGAATGATACGACGAAGCGAATTGCCGAGGGTGTGGCCATATCCCGGATACAGACCATCAATCTCGTAGACACCAGAAAAACCTTCTTCGGTGACAATGCGAGGCTTTGATGGTAGTGCAACGTTGGTTTCAAGCATATGAAATAGTTAGTTTTGTAATCGTTGACTTACCTACTGTAATACTCGAATACTTGTTCAAGATCAAAGAGCAGTTCTTGTGCATCATATGACGGGATGGCAGTTAAACTACCAGCAATCTTTCCGGTATCAAACTGCAACCATGACGGAACACTTTTCCCCTTACTCTCTTCCTCAAGGTTTTGGAAGAGGATTGAACTCTTGCTCCCTTCTCGTACGCCGATAGTCTGATTTTTTACTACGTTATATGAAGGAATGGTCACCTTACGTCCATCTACTAAAATGTGCCCATGGGACACCATTTGGCGTGCCAACCGACGAGTCTTCGCGAGTCCTAAACGATAGACAATATTATCGAGTCGCGACTCAAGACGAAGCATCAGTGTGGTGCTAGGGTTGCTACTCTTATCAACCGATTCTTTGACATACCGTGATAACTGTCGTTCAGAAATACCGTAGGTGTATCGCATTTTCTGCTTTTCAAGCAACTGACGTTTGTAGTCACTCATGTTGGCCGGTCGTTTCCCTTTGCTCTTAGTCGTCTTTTGACGTGCTTGCGCAAGTGTAAACCGCTGTGTTTGACACTTCTCAAACACCGCTCCACCAAGGCGCTTACAGATTTTATATTTTGGTCCAATAATCATATAGTGGTATGAAAGTTATACTCGTCGCGGCTTTGGCGGTCGAGGGCCATTGTGGGGAACGGGAGTACGATCGCTGATACGAGTGATATTGATCCCCTTCCCCGCAAATGCGCGGAGTGCTGATTCGCGCCCAGCACCCACACCACGCACGACTACCACAGCCTCCTTCATGCCCATTTGATGAGCTTTGTCTCCAATAATTTCGCCTACTTTTGCAGCCGCAAAGGGCGTGCTCTTTCGAGACCCCTTGAAGCCAATTGCGCCACTTGATGCGCTAATCAATGCGTTTCCCTTCATGTCAGCGAGGGTGAGGATGGTGTTATTAAATGTTGCCAGCACATTGAGTGTGCCAATATCAACTTTTTTCTTTGGGATACGCGAAAGTGCCTTTGACGCATTTTGCGAGTCTGATCCGCCACTTTTTTTGATGATTCGTTTCTTACCCATAGGTCGTTACGTGAATGTGCGGTATTGGATCGGCTATGTCTTTTCGAGCTTCCTGCGTCCTGAACCCATTGTCTTCTTGACACCCTTCAGCGTGCGAGCATTGGTACGGGTTCGCTGTCCTCGCACAGGGAGACGTTTGATGTGTCGTATTCCACGGTACGACTTGATGTCCTTGAGGCGCTTAATGTTACCGCTAATTTCTCGTCGTAACTCCCCCTCTATAGCAAGGGCCTCTACTTTCTCGCGTACGCTGTTCTCTTCTGTTGTAGAGAGGTCCGCTGGATGTTTGGTATGTGGAATCTTTGCATCATCCAATATTCGTGCGGCCTGACTTCTCCCGACACCATAAATCGTGGTGAGTCCGAAGACAAGTTGCTTACTATCAGGAATAGAGATACCGGCGATACGCATATAGTTGAATATTATCCTTGTCGTTGCTTATGGCGTGGCTTTCGTTTGTTGACCACATAGACGCGTCCTCGTCGGCGCACGATGATATCGTCTGGACTCATTTTTTTGACGGAAGATCGTACTTTCATATTTAAAGTCGTTTGGTGATTCGAGCTTTTCCGCCATATGGTTCGGGCACCATACCTACCCGATCGCCAACGAGAACACGTATGCGAAACTTCCTCATCTTGCCAGCAAGATATGCGAGGGTACGTGAACCATCGTCGAGTATAACCCGAAAAAGCGTATTAGGCAACGCCTCCTCGACTGTTCCATATACGAGGTTGTCTTCTTTAATTTGGTCTTCCATTGGATCAAGCCAGAACAGTCTAACAAATAGGGGGAAAATAGTCAAACGAAGGGGCTATTCCTTTGGCGTATCAATAACCTCAATGATCTTTATTTTCTTCGCATCCTTCGGGAACGACTGTTTCCAGAATGGACGTATGACGGTCGTTGCGCGCTCTATTGCGGGCTGATATTTCAAGAGGATGCCCGTGAGGTCTGACTTTGAAGCGCCGACGATGAGTTGACGGAGTTTTTCTTGGTCATAGGTCCACACTATTTTTGCAGTACCAGCCAGGCTGAAATCTATTTTATTCCAACTCATCGGTTCACTGTGGACACTCGAAGAAGCATAGGAGAACGCCAATGATTGCGGATCTTCAATACGAACATCCTCATTTTGATAGCCAACAACGGTATTTTGTGCGACATACCGTGCAAAATCTGCATCCGCAAACATCGGTGCTTCAAGAACGGCATGTTCTTTCAATGTGGCTTGTTTGTCCCCAGTACTTTCTGACGGGAGCGAGCTGAATCTTATCCGAGCGCCAGCACTATAGACGATGAAGCCTGCTGGTTGTTCGCTTTTGAGTCGTGCAAGAAGTTTGTCTTTCAGTTCTAATTTTATTGTCTCTGTGGAGCTTGCGAGTACTGATGCTTCTACAATCAATCTGGTTCCCTTAAAACCACCCTGCATCGATGCCTTTGATTCAGCATACATAGTATCAAACTGCGGACTTCCCTTTAGTCCAGGGATAGTGAAACGGGTTGGTGCGATATTGTATGAGTCTCCTGTCCCATCAGCAGATACCCTTGTGGTGAGTGTACCGGGTACTTTTTCTTTGGAAGCGTTTGTAGTGTATCCCGGAATAACTACTGAATCAGCAATACGAAACACGTGTCCATCTTTTGCCTCAAAGCGGGTACTTTTAATTAATCGTTGCGGTTCGCTACTAAAAGTATTATATATCGTGATTTCGCCCTTTGCTAGTTCTTCCACTTCTTCAGATCCTGTTGCATCGACGGTTCGTTCTCCCGTCTCCTCAAGTGTCAATAGCTCATAGCCGAGCGTACCGGTATTTGGCTGTTGATATGCAGAAAGTGTCGCCTGTACGGTCACTGCCTTTGACTTTGGATACACAGTGATCTCTGCTCCTTGGAGAAACAATGTCGCGAGAAATCCAATACCGAAGAATAAAACGATTGCAATAACGATAAGATGCATCCTCTTGCCTCGAGGCAGTTTGCGTTTCGTGGTTTTCTCTGCCATTTGGTATTCGTCATGATCTGCCATATCTTCTTCTGAAAGACTTACTGCTGTATGCACGGGTGCAGAGTAGGCACTGGGCGGAACGACATCCTGCATAGGCGATTTTGTGCGTGGGCGCGCACTTCGCTCTGCCGCCGGACGAATATCTCCTAAATTCCATTTCTGTTGTGCCATGATACCAAAAGTATACAATTATTTTGAATAAGTATCTATCTCGTCACATGTGTGTAACTTGTGGAAAAAACGTGCGGCTAATGCAAGGCGAGGATCGATAGGTACCTCAGCAGGGAGTGTCACTAACTCACGCATTGCCTCTGGCGAGAGCGGAATAATTGTTTGCGTCTCACGTCCAGTCGCCTGTTTTGTGGCAGATGCAACACTGTCAACAAAAAATTCTTTTGTTGGTTGGTCAAGGATAACAAAAATAGTTTGTGGGAGCACATATCGTACGGTAAGTGTGCGCATGACCTGTTCAAGTTGGTCTGCGTATGTTTTTTGTGCTTGTGCAAGTAGTGGCGCATGCGACTTTGGTACCGAACCTTGTGCGTAGGCACGGAGATACCCTCGAGCTTCCTCGGGGATGGTGTGAGAGAGGGTGGCGATATCTCGAATGATTGCATGGGCCCCCACTTCAAGGGTCGCTGTCTCGTACAGTATTGTATCTTGTATAAGTGTAACCTCAGTTGCTTCTCCAGAAATATCAACTATCATTGCGTGTGTAACGAGTGGGTAGAGATCTCGTAGGACACAATAGAGAATGAGCGCCGATGTGTGTACACGTAGTGCAATGGATTGGTGCATGTGTCGTTCGATATCCTCAAGTGCGGTCAAAATAGAGATCGGTACTAGGCCACGGAGATGTGCAATAGTAATTTCCGACACCTCCTTATGGTATGGATTTTGTACGTGATATCCATTGAGGGTAATGTCTACGATGAGTTTTTCAACGAGTTGTTGCCCAGTATCGGCAGCAATCTTTTTGTCGTCAGTGCCATGCGCTTTTTCGGTCTCATATGCACGTGCGATGATGTCCTCGATGAGTTTTGGGGTGGTCGTAAACGGAGTTTTTTGTTCAAAATGGATGATTTGTGTGGTGGTGTATGACCACGGCGCACCGCAAGAGACAAGTATGTTCTCGATCCGTAGCCGCTTGTCTTTTTTGTATAACGCTCGCATCCCGTTTTGTTCAAGCTCAAGCATTGTGGAAAAGAGTGCGTGTCGCATTGCTCGCACATGATCTTCCGGCGTATATTTTGCCCGGATCGACATGAACTCTCGGTGTATGTACAGCACATCGGGAAGCGTCTTCTTTTTTTCAGAGAGGACGATACTGACTGCAACACTTCCCGAACCAATATCAACAATGGCGCCACAGCGAGTATTTTGTATGCGTTTACTAAACAACCCCATAATTTACATAGTATATCGTATTGTGAGTAATACGATATGTTTGTAATCCACTGCTCCACGTACGTTGGGTATGGTACACAGTACGTTATGAACTGTATTTTTATTGTAATACTGCCTTCACCCGTCTGATACCAGCGGCAGACGATTCTTCGGAGATAATTTTAAAAACACCAGTAAGCGTTGCGGTGTTTTCTACGTGTGGGCCTCCGCAGAGCTCACGTGAATAGACCGTCCCATCCACACCACGCACGGTGTACACTTTTACTTCGTCTGGGTATCGTTCCCAGAAACTTCCTTCGATGGCGGGATCATGTTGCGCGGCATCTTTTGAGAGAGTTTCGATGGTGACTGATGCGCCTGCCCTAATAGCATTGGTGACGTACTGCCCGACGCGGTCGAGTGTCTCGCGGTCTACTTTCTTGGGATAGGTGAAATCAAAACGGAGACGCTCTCCGGTGATATTGGAGCCAGCCTGATGCACCTCATCTCCGAGTTCTTTTCGTAATCCTGCAAGCAAGAGGTGTGTGGCGGTATGATACTGCACGACTTTTTCCGAGTGATCGGCAAGCCCGCCCTTGAACTTGTGTTCCGCACCGGCACGGGAGGTTTCTTGATGTTTTTTCATGGCCTCTTTGAAACCAAGATTATCTACGAGGATATTTCGTTCATCTGCAATTTCTTGCGTCAGCTCTATTGGAAAGCCGTGTGTTGTGAAAAGAAAAAACGCTTCCTCACCTGAAAGAGATCCCTTTTTGGCCATCTTCTCAAACCGCCTCATTCCATGTTTTAAAGTAATGCGAAATCCTTTTTCCTCCTCCTCAATTTCCCATTCGATACTACCTACTTGCTTCGCAAGGCTTGGATAGTGTGTTTGGTATATGGTGATCACACTCTTCGCCAGATTCTTTAATTCGCCTTCAGGTATACCAAGTATGTCTGCATATCTGATACTTCGACGAAGTAACCTTCTTACAAAATAACCCCGGTCTACATTTAAAGGAACGACTCCATCTCCGATGAGAAACGTTGCCGCACGAATATGATCAGCGATCACACGAAACGCAACGAGGTTATCCGTGTACTTTTTTCCTGACAGTGTTTCAAGTTGGGAAATGATGGGGGCAAGGAGATCAATCTTAAAAATATCAGGATCATCCTGTGCCGCCGCAGTCATGCGCTCCAGTCCCCCACCGAAGTCCACATTTTTTTGCGGCAATTTGGAAAAGGTGCCATCGGTATTTTTTACATACTCCATGAAGACATTGTTGCCGATCTCCATAAAGCGCCCGCAGTCGCAGTTTGGGTGGCAGTGTTCGCCATACTTGGTATCATGTTCGGTACCAAAATCATAAAACATCTCCGAGTCAGGTCCGCCCGGCTCGCCTGCCGGCATCTTTTCCGGCACGCCGGCACGGCTCCACCAGTTTTTCTTCGCTTCGTAATAGAAAATTCGTTCGCCATCCTTGATGCCGCGTGCGCCACCCTCCGCCTCCGAGCCGATGTGTGCGACTTCGTGCGAGACACCGACTTCTCCGAGGAGTCTCTGCCAGATGGCAACCGACTCATCATCTTTCGGAAGATTATTCTTTTCGTCACCCGCAAAGACGGTGAAATAAAGTCTCTGTGGATCCAAGTCAACTTTCTTTGTCAAAAATTCAAACATCCACGAAAGCTGTTCTTCTTTGAAATAATCGCCAAACGACCAATTCCCCAGCATCTCAAAAAAGGTCGTATGCCGGTTGTCCCCCACTTCTTCGATGTCGTCGCTACGGAATGCTTTTTGCGAGTCTACGATACGTGTCCCCTTTGGGTGCGTCTCCCCCATCAGATACGGGAGCATGGGTTGCATCCCACTACCGGTAAAGAGTGTGGTCGGATCATTCTCTGGCACGAGCGCAGAGGATGGCACAATGGCGTGCGCTTTTGCCTTGAAAAACTCTAGGTATTTTTGACGTATGAGATTGCCGGACATAAGATGGGTAATTTTTACTGATTCTGCAAGAAAGTCTCAATAACTGCAAGCATACGTGTATATCCCTCTGGTTTGAGGCTCTCAATAAAATTACCGTGATACGGATTCTTCAGGTTCATTCCTGGGTCAAGAATCTTGTATTTTTTCTTGAATTGTTCGAGCGGTGTCTGCGTTCCATTCTCGTATGCCATGTCCCAAAATGATTGGAACGCTTCTCGCATATTACCATTATGATACAAAATCCAATTCTCGACACCGATACCACCAAATCCTCCGTGTTCTACTCGCTTGTACGCATTGCCTGCATTTAGCAGTTCTTTCGTTAAGACGATAGTAGCGACGGTTTGCTGATACAATTCCTCTCCGCAATTTTTCCGTACCCAGTCTAGTTTTTCGGATACAGCACTGTGAGAGCCGAATTCTGCTGGGTCTGATTTCTTTGCAAAACCGATGTCAATATCAATGGCATTTTCAAGTGCAAGACCGCCGATCTGACTCACTCCCATCGCGCGTAATTGATAATAACCACTTGCTTCAGAATGCGATTTGTCTTCGGTAAAGATAAATTTCTCTTTTACCTGTGTAGCAATTTCTTGGGCACGTGAAAAATCGTGTTGATCGAGCTGAAGGATGAGATCGAAATCATAACTGCCGGCAGTATTTGTATTTCTTCCTGTGGATCCGATATCGAGAAGCTGTGCACCAATAATACTTGCGTCATATTCTTCTTTAAGTTCGATATTGAGTTCACCCAAGGCGTTCATGACTGTAGTACGGATATGCGTCGATACTTCAGATAATTTCTCATGGTCTTGCGCCTTTGTTTCCCATACCCGTTGCATCTGCGCTTTGAGGGGATTATCTTCAGGAATCTGGTTGACCGTAAGCGCGTCTCCATCGAATCGATTGAGTCCATTGAACGTCTTTCGGTACTCGTTATACATCTGCGGAGTAAAGATAACCGTTCCGTTCGTGTCGCACACAGGGATGTACCAACCATTTTGTGCAATTTCATAATAGGCTTTTTCCAGAGATTTTGGTTCTTGCATCAAGGACTCTCTGGCGACCATGAAGTCGATCTCAGTTGAAGGAAATCCTGTTCTGATACCGTAATGTTTTCCTCCTCCTGTAGGAAATAATTCCATATGATCACGATCATATGATGTATCTCCACCTAGCTCTGTGTGCTGGAACTGTCCTCTATCACGCACTACGAAGATCAGGTTCCCAAAACCTGTTGCCATTGAACTTTGCATTGCTCCGAGAAAGCCACTTCCCATGTCTTCGTTATTCACTCTGCTCACATCTGTATCAAGAGGGGTCGAATCACTTTGTGCAGAGGAGCCAAGAAATTCCTTTGCGACCGAACCATTTTGTAAAATGCCTGGAAGGTATTGTAACGGCGTCCCCTTGAGTAGGTCGCCGGCATGTAGTATAAGACCCTCCGAATGGCTGCGGTAAAGCTCAAGATTCCGCTCATGCGCCGCTGTTTTTGTCTCACGCATCTGCACGAGCACTCCATCCAAGCTCTCAATACCAAGAGGTCGTAAAAACATCTCTGCAATCCGGGCATTCAATGATGCGCCTTCGGCGACTCCCAAGCTCTCTCGGAGGTATTGATAGTGCTCCGCAAGTGTCATCTCGTCGCGCACCAGTTCCGTGTTTTTTCCCAGTGTCGAGTTAAAGAAAAGTGTGTGGAATTTTTCTAAGGTATAGGCAAACTTTTTCTGTTCTTCCGCTGATAATGTCTCTATACCATCGCTGTCCACGCGCTGCAAAAGCTTCTCTCCGCTCTGAAGCGTTTCGATATATTGACGCAATGAACGGTTTGCCGAGTCCGTGTGTATGCGCAAAAGATCATTGTAAATAATAGAGGAGCGTCGACGAGCTCCTGCTGCAGTTAAAGTGGGGCTTCCTGGGAACCCTCTTTTTAAGCTTGTCTCAATGTCTGTGGCAGAATGCAAAATGTCAAACACTTTGTAGATCTTTCCGACTGCAGGGAGATTATTCTTTATAAATACATCCTCAATTTTTTTATAGACCACTACTGGATTGTCTACAGTCAAGAGTTGTTGCATGAACGAATCTTTCACTCGTTGAATTTCTTGCGAAGGAGATGCATCAATCTGAAGACATATCTCAATATAATCTACACGTTTTTCTTTTGGAATAGCCCCTAACTCTTTAGTATGTTTCCATAAATGATTTCGGAGATATGGTTGATCCCTGGTTTGCTCAAAAACATCAAGTAAATCATACTGAACAACATCTAATATTTTCGGAATGGCGTCTGTAAAAAAATGCGTTCCCATGTAGCCTGGAGAAGAGAAGCCATACTCGCAAAGTTTTTCTGCAGTCTCAAAAAAAGATGTCTCATTGTCGATAATCGTCCTGTCACGAGACGCACTAATGAGATCAGGGATGTCGTCAAATTGTAGAATGTACTTCACGGCAGTCTGTAGGCGCGTGTAAAATTGTACAGTATGTTCATCGAATAATTCTTTCTGCATGTGCTCGTCCTCGCATACCTGTTTAAAATACTGCATGCTATAGCTGAGTTGGCCATGAACGTTATTATCCGTCAAATTACACTGAAACTTTTGTTCTAATTGGTCTAGCACCTCTAAAGAATGTGGAATTTCCAAAATCTCTGTATAAAAAGGGGCTTGCCTAATATTGAAACTCCCGAACTTTTTTATTATTTCTGCTGCCCTGCCAGAGGCCATCCCCTCACGCCAATAGGGGTTATGGAAAAGTCCAAGAATCTGTCCGCCGGCTGGAGCACGGATTTCGTCGTTTTGGGTGTAGAAATCATATCGGAGGAAATCCGGAAGCTCTACTTGATACCCGAGTGTGTTTTTCATCTGTAATACAAATTCCTTAAACTCTGGCCGGAACACTTCAGAAAGAATCTCTTGCGATTTTTCATTTTTAAGAATGTCGAGTAGCCCACCAATTTCTGGTCTGATATCAAGTTCACGACAGAGTTCTAGGAATGGAATTGCAGCCGGGTATTCACGCAACATTTTGTATGTCTCAATGTTTTGCAAATGCGGAGTGTTTCCTTGTAGGATTGAGACACTTTCTAGAAAATGTGCGAGATCAGGATCATTACGCATCTCCTGCACTATTGGGACTTCTAGTAGCGTGTGAATTTTTTCAGCTGTAGTCTGATTTCTCTCCTCGGTAGTGTGTCTTCTCCCGTACGAGGCTTCATATAAAAGTTCATCCAGAAGCCACGGAGTTGTACGAACAATTCTTGCACACTCTCCAGCAAGCTCTGCGTCATCGAGCATCAATACATCATTCCAATGCTCACGTGGGGAGACAGAGCGGTTGTGGTGTTTTTGTCGCAATCTTATCGCGGTGAGTAGCGTAAACAGATCATCATCTGAGACCATTTTTATTGTTGTGTCCCAATGATCACCAAGTGATATGTGAAAACCAAGTTGTTGTAGTTGAGCGATTTTTTCTAAATTTGTGTCACTTATTTCTTCCTGTTTGACAGAGTCGAAAGCATAGTCCTTTATCATGTCAGCGACATACGGTTCTGAAAGTATTAATTCGTACTGGTGGTTATTATATCCAAAATAACGAGAACCGACATGTATGCCAGCCTGTTCTAATTTTTCCAATACCCTATTGATTTCTGGAGACTCGACGAAATCGTGAAGCGCTTCAAACTGATACTTCATCATATGCCCATCAATATGAAATCCCAGCCTTTTCAATCTCTCAATCATCACCACCGGGTCATTTGCCTTGCCCAAAAGCTCAGCTAGTTTCTTCTCTTCTTTTGGTGACACACGATATGGCACTTCTCTCTCTATTGAAAATTCTACCTGTCCCTCTCGATACGAATCATGTATGTCATGAATCGTATATCCTTCCCGTCTATATTTTTCTACTTCCCTATTTGCTCTCCCTGATTTGACATACTTGTGGTGCGATTCGGTATTGATCAACTGCTGTTCCAAATAACGAGTAAACGCAATAAGATCATCTGGATTTTCTATGCCGGCACGTCGTAACTGGGCGCGTTTTCTGCGTTCCTTCAGTTTTGCAATTAAGCCTGATGTGCTACGGCTCCGTTCTAATTCTGCTCGCGCGTCAGCGAGTGTCGGAAGTGGCACGGATTCAACCGTAGGTAGTGTCTCTGGCACTTCTGCAGGAAGCCTTTCCCTACGTTTCCCTTCTATATATTGTTCAGCCCGATCTAAAAGCTGTGCAGTATTCTCATGATACTCGCGTTCCCGTCTTTGCTCGAGAGTCTCGACAGGAATGGTCGGAGCTTCAGTCGCTGAAGGTAGGGTCTCACCCGCTTCTGGTTGAGGCGGTGGGACCCTCTCGGTATTTTGAGTATGATGATGAAAACGTTCTGGCATACGTACCTAGTATAGTACTACACCGGTCCCGCGCCAGAGATAACAATCTTATCGGGATCAAGGTATTGGCGTAGGGCACTGTTGACGTCTTTTTTCGTCAGTCCTGCAATGGCATCATACTGCGCGACAAGTGCGGTTGCAGTCATGCCGGCACAGCGTGCGTCATGATAGAGCGCAAGGGTCTTTGCATCTGACTCGTGCGCAAGGGTGAATTGGTTTTTGAGTAGTTCTTTGAAACGAACGAGCTCGGTCTCAGTGATACCTTTTTCGATAATTTTTTTGATCTCTGCGGTGGTGGAGGTGATACCATGCGTGAGATCTTTGGGGGTGAAAAACGTAAAGATGTACCACATACCAGAGCGATCTGTGGTGATCCCCTCTGTGCGTGCGTAGATGGTATATGTCAGTCCTTGTTTCTCGCGAACGGTGCTCATGAGTCGACCGCTAAAGCCTCCCCATTTTCCCAGTACGCTTAATCCAAATTGGAATGGGAGCAGGGTTTGGTCAGAGAGGGTGAGCGGAAAGGTGTTGCCGATAAAGAGCTCGACATTTGTCTTGCCGGGGACTGATTGATACTGTGTGATCGCATCATGTGCGGGAACGATGAGCTGGTATGGTGACGAATCAGCAGATGTTTCTGTGAGTGCGAAGAGTGCAAGGATTGCTTCTTGCGCTTTCTGTGTCCCCGATATACTTACAATGCGGGGACGACGAAGGAGACGTGTATGTAAATCGACGTAGGTTTTTCGGGTGATCGATTTAAGCGCGGTGCGACGTGTGGCAACAGATGGTCGATAGTATGGATGTGCTTTTGTATAGAGGAGTTGGGTGAAGGTATTGTATGCACGAGTGCGGGCGTTGTCTGCCTCATCATGCAGTGCCTGACGATACTGTATGTGAACCTGGGTAATCTCTTTTGGATTGAATGCTGGTGCACGAAGCATCTCGCTCATAAGACGAAGGAATGGGGTGAGGTGTTCTGATAGTGTACAACCACTTATCGTGATACCGAATGAATCACTACTGATCGAGAGCTCTGCGCCTATTTTTTCAAGTGCATCAGCGAATGCGTCCCGTGTTTTTGTCTTGGTGCCTCGTTGAAGGAGCTCGGCGTAGAGTGGCGCGAGCATGCGATCGGCAACTGTATCTAGCGGTATGGTTATCTTAACGCGTGTCACTGCATCTGTTTGCGGAATGATGCGGGTGACCTCGAGGCATCCAACGGTACTGGTGGTAGGTGTTCGCATAGTGCTAGTGGGAAATAAAATTACCAATGGTGCGACGTTCTCTGGTGAAGTATGTACGCGCGACGTTTTGAATATCCTGCGGTGTCACTCGAGCGATGTCCTCTGAAAAGGTATAGTAGCGAGTCCAATCACCGAGCGCGATACATTCGGTGAGATTGCTTGTGATAGAGGAGGAGCCATCGCGTCCAAAGATTTCTTCTGCACGAATGGTGGTTTTGAGTGTCTCAAGACGTTTTGGGGAGATTGTTTTTTTCATGAGTGTCATTAATTCGGTATTGATGATGTGCTCGACTTCTGTATGAGACGCGGTCGCGGTGATCTGTGCGTAGATGGTGAAAAGCTCGTCATCAAACGTGGGGGTAATGGAACAATCGACAGATGATGCTTGATGAGTATCAACGAGTACTTTTTCAAATCGACTTTGGGGGCCATCGGAGAGATATGCCGCAATGACATGCAGAACTGCCCACTCAAAGGTGCGACCACCGGGCACTTTATAACTGGTCGCGTGGAGATTGATCGGATTAGTGCGTACTACTTCGACTTGACGTTCTCCTTCTTGTGTGGGTTCAATGATGTGTTCGTCGGGGATGTGGTGTGGAGAGCGTGAGATAGCACCAAATGCCTCACTTGTTGCATGGAGCGCATCGTCTCTCGTGATGTCGCCGACAATGGTGAGTACCGCATTATTGGGCCAGTAGTAGGTGTCATAGAATTGTTTCAGACTTTGTGTCGTCATTGCTTCAAGATCCGGTTTATGACCGATGGTGTCGTGACTATAGCCGTGAGAGACGTATGCCGCCTGGGTAAGAGCAGTCATCAGCGCATCGAGGGGAATACCCGCGTGCATCTCGTATTCGCTTAAGACATTAGCGCGTTCGGGAAGAAACTCGCTGTCTTCGATCAGTAGGTTGCGCATGCGTCCGGCTTCTACCGTGAGTGCTTGGGGGAGGTAGGCACGCGGAACGGTAAAGAAGTAGTTAGTCCGATCGAGCCACGTGGTCGCGTTCATGGTCGCGCCAGCGTCCTCAAGTATTTTATGACCAGGAATTTTTATTTTTTTACCGAAGCCGTCATGGGTTGGCTTAAAAAGCATATGCTCGAGCATGTGGGCGAGGCCAGTTCTCCCACGCTCTTCATGACGACTGCCAACGAGATACACGATGTTGCTCGTGACGGTACCGCTTCCGGGGATGTACATATGGAGCACACGGAGACCATTTTTCTGTAACTGAAATTCACTCACAGCTTGCACTGTCTTGATGTATGAGAAACCAGGAATGGTATCGTTACGCATGTTCTTCTTCGGCATAGATAAAATTTTTATATTCATCAAAGACATGATTGAATTCGTGCATAATATCGTTTTCAAGACGACTATTTAAAATATTACTGATACTCTGATATACCATGACGCGCTCGCTTTCGGTACCGCCAAAATCTTTTTTGAATCGTTCACGATCGGTATAGTATTCCTCAATCATTGATCGCATGTTGTGGATCTTGTCCGCCGCCGCCACAATGAGAGCTTTCTGCGACGCGTTTTTTAATTGTGTAACATAGTGCGTGCGCTTTTCTCTCCAGGCGTTGTGTGCATCTACTTCCTCTCGGGAGGATGGCTCAGTCACTTCTTGCACAATAGTGCAAACCCCATACCCAAAATCTTCTTCTAGTTCTTCTTGTGTGTAATCGGTATCTTCAAGTGTGTCGTGGAGAAGCCCCGCAATGATGGTGTCCTCGTCGTCTGTATAATCGGCGATGATGCAGGCGACCGAGAATGGGTGCGAGATATAGGGAAACGGAATGCGTCCCCTTCGCGTTTGACCGTCATGGAGCACGCTTGCCGCCCTGATTGCCTGCTCGATGCGGTAGGAATACATCATATGAATTGCGGAATGATTTTGAAATCTGTCATGAGTGTTGTGATGAGCTCGCGGTTGTAAATGGCGGCCGCGGGGTGGTACTGGGGAATGATGTGAATCGGTCCGTAGGGTGCGTTCGCCTGATAGGATTTTCCATGCGCGACACTGATCGGTTCAAGCTCAAGTTCGAGATCAAAGAGACGCATCAGATACTGCATCGCATAGCGTCCGAGAGTGACGATTACTTTGGGCTCTATGATTGCTATTTGGTGGTCAAGGAACGGGCCATATGCCTCGATCTCGGCGGGAGTTGGGTCGCGGTTCTCCGGCGGTCGATCTTTGACAATATTAGTAATGTACACGTCAGTGCGTGGTATCGCAATACTTGCAAGGAGTGCATCGAGTGTCTTCCCCGCCGCACCACAGAACGGCCGTCCGGTCTTTGCTTCATTTCTTCCTGGTGCTTCACCGACAAACATAATGTGCGCATCGTGACTTCCCTCTCCAATCACCGGAAGGTAGTGATGTTCAGTGCGATAGGCGTACAGTGGAGAGGACGTGAGCGCGAGCACCGCATCGCGGATTTCTTTCATCGAGGTATGTTTTTCGTCTGTGGTCATGCGGCTTTATCCCCACGAGCTTCTCTGTCGAGAGAGTCTATCTGACGTTGGAGATCAGTATATCGACGTTGCGCGGCACGCATTTTGTTTACGGTTACCCCTAATGTCTTTTTCTTTCTTTCGTGCTCTTGTTTTTGAGATGGCAACGTTCTCTTCAGTTCTGCGATCTCTCGTTTAATCTCTGCTTCTCTCTTCGGGATGTCTGCAAGTCTTGTTTGGAGTTGTTTTAGTGCAGGTGGTAGGCCTTTTTTGGCACCAGCGAGAGCGTGTTGTGCCACAGTAAGTGCCTGTTGATTTTTAGTCTGTTCTGCTTTGAGTGCATTAAGCTCTGCGGTACGTGTCGCCTGTTCTGATTGGAGACTTGTGATCTCTCTCGCTGCACTTGTATGTTGTTTCTCGAGAACAGGAATTCTTTTCATTTCGTCATTGACGAGCGTCTCTAAGTGTTTGATTTCTTGTGGTAAGGTATCATTCGCGACCCCAAGAGATTTCTGTTCCGCCGCTAGTTTTTGTGCATCGGAACTTGGTTGTAGGAGCTTTTTTTCTTCAGTCGTGAGCGTCGCTATCGTCTGCTCTTCTTTTTTTATTTCATCTTCTAGTGCACGGATTTCGGCAGGGAGTTTCTGTGCCTCTGCTTCTAATGCAGTGAGCTCTTGTTTTGCCTCTAAGACCTGTTTGCGAGTCTCGGCGAGTTGTCTCTGCACCGCCAATGGATTTGATGCCATATTATGTATCGATTATGTATAGACTTTTTCACTTTCAAGTATAGCACGCTTCTTTTGCTCCCCACCACGGTTGTAGCCACCGAGATGCCCATCGCTTCTAATGACGCGATGGCAGGGAATCTCTGGGTCGAAATTGGTCGCCATGATACGCGCCACTGCTCGCGCCGCTCGTGGATTTCCCGCACGCGTTGCGACCTCTTTATAACTCAAGGTCTCTCCCTTAGGAATCCTGTGAACAACTGCCCGTACGGTGTCTGTAAATAAAGAAGTCATGATCGTGAGGTATTATGCCAATATATCAAGAAGTGTCTGCTGTGCAGGTTCTGTTTGTTTGCGTGCGCGTACTTCCTCGAGCAACTGTTTTCCGGCAATGGCTCGATACGCGCAGTAAGTACACAGTGCGGATGCGTCCGGAGTGAAGGGTGCCATCAGACAGGCGTACAGATGCGTCAGTGTCTGCGGTATCCACGAGTCGTCTCCGGTGTACGAGATGATAGAAATCTCAAACTCAAGTCGTGCATCAAATCGATCTGGCTTTGTACTGCCATTGGCGTACACAAAATACGCAATGTTTGATGTTTTAAAACCATTTTTGCGAAAGAGCCATTGATAGACTTCCACTTGCCGTTTGTACCCGTCTTGCCACTGTGCATCAAGAGAGACGTCACCTTGCTTGCTGGTTGCTTTGTAATCAACGATATGAAGTTCCCCATCGGGGTTGATCCATACATCGTCGATCCCGCCACGAATAATGAGATTTATTTCCGGATCATGGTACTTGATGCCGTTTTTCAGAGAATCGCGCCAGAGACCAAGATCAATGTGTTTAAATGGTACCGCGGTGATCTCATACTCCTCCATGAGTGGGTGCGGATTTCCTGATTCTCGGAGAATGTCGAATTCTTTTTTTAGCAGTTCGTCTACGGCCACGTTGAGCGTAAATGGATACCCGTCAGGACGCTTGATACCATGTCGTTGATCGAGGTAGAAACAACGTGGACATTCACGAAAGAGATCGATTTTTGAACGACTAACCGCAAACGGTGTCTTACTCTTTGGTCCGTGTCGTACTGGATCAAAGCAGAATTTCTTCCCTCGAACTTTGTACAGAAATGTCATGGGGAAAGTATACCATGGTGGCCAGATCTGATGGAGTGTGGGGCAAAAACCATCCCCCTCAGGACGAAGTCCTGAGGGGGATGGTTTGGCTACTACTTCGGGGGTGTTGCTCCAACTGTTACCTACTGCGCGACAAACGTCGTCTCAACCAATCCGCCACTCTTGTTGGTCATTGGCGTATCTGTCTTTCGATCAAACACATGATCGCCACTTTCGTTATAGAAAATAACGCGATAGGTTTTTCCTGCTACGGTTTTTCGCATGAGTTCTACCTGTGTTGGTTTCAGACCAACGGTCGTCTCATATCGAGCGGCACCAATGGCGCTTCCTGGTTTCCCATCGACATCCTCATGTACCGCAATCCACCCTTGTGCAGACGGATATGAAACATTGTCTCCAAGCGAGACGTTCATCCCCGCAGATTGGTTTATGACGCTAAAGGTAAAATCGCTTGCGACAGACTCTGTCTTTGAGGCAGAGGTCTCAGTGTTTGTTGTTTCCGTTTTATCCATTCCAGTGTCACTTCCCTTTTGCGTTGTGCCGGTATCGATTCTATTGGTTGTTTTTGATGGTGCTGGCGTATTGGGTGTTCCAGAGAACAACCATACTAAAAATCCACCAATCAATAATCCTGCAACAAATGCTACCACTGTTTTCTTGCTTGCCTGTGTTTTGTCATCCATATGCGTTGATCTTTCAAGAATTACGGTCGATTAATAATCGAGGGGTAGTATAACACCTCCTTATGTACTTGTGCAGAGGTTGACACTCTCAGTTACTATGGTCTCTATTTTCTGTGGTGAAAGACCCAATGATCGCAACATGTCTCGATTTTTTTCTACCTCTGTACAGAGGATTATCCCGTTTTCTAATAAGAGTCGTTTCTCTTGCACGGAGAGACTCATGAGTGCTGTAATAGGGTACAAACCAAGCTCCTCGATATGGTCTTGTAATGTTTTCCCTTTCGGGTAATTCCAGCTTAGCAGTTGCACTCCGGTACATTGTGCATATTGTGTTGCTACATTCGTGAACTTGGTATTAGTGATGATGTATGAATCAACAATCGGGCACGTATGTGCCTGTGACACATAGGTGCCTTGTAGGTCTTGAAAGCGAGCATGTGAATAGAGTGCTACTTGGAGATCGGATTTTGTGCCGGGGTCAGAATGAAACTTTGCTTCTGCAATAAAACAATGATCGTTCTTATAGGCAACCAGATCAATTTCGTGCTCAACACATTTTCCTTGCAATATGACTCCCACCTTCGTCTCATATCCCTGTGCCTGAAACATTTTACCTAAGAAGTCTTCAAACGGAAATCCTGTTGGACCAAGATTAAAAAGTGCGCGTCGGAGCGAGTATCGCACCGCGACGGTTTTATGGGTTTTTTTCAGGAGCGATCGTGCGTGGCGATAGATGTCGTTTGTTGAGGCTTCTGCGGTGATCTCTGATTCAACGTGTGCAACGATATCGTTGATTATTTCTGCACTTGCTCCAGATCGGTGTAGTGAGTGAATGAGTTTTCGGCGGTCAAACGGTTCAGTTGTTCCGTCAACTTTTGTAATGATTGGTGTGTGTTGCGCATCCATGGCGATAGTATATCAGACAGCGGTGGTTTCTGTCTGTACGTGTGTAATAATCCCCCCACCAAGGCATCGTGTGCCGTCATATGCCACACAGGATTGTCCGGGTGTTGGAGCGTCGCATACTTCTGTGGGGGTAATAGTGGCGCTCTGTACGCCAGTGATGTCAACGAGTGCACGTGTTGGTGTTTGTCGATATCGTGTTTGGATGGTGATGACATGAGGTGGTTCCCCCCCAATCCAATTGGTGTCAGAGAGAGTGAATGAATGTGGAGTATGTACTGCCAGTACTGGTTTTGTATGCGAGACCGTAAGAATATTTTCTGGAATATTTTTTGCAACAATATAGTACGGTGCCATATCTGGACTCGTCTGCTGTGTGTGGAATCCATGCCGTTGCCCAACTGTATAAAATACCGCACCATCGTGTTCGCCGACTATCTTTCCCGATGTATCTACGACCGCTCCGGTGGTGGCTGGTATAAAGTGTTTGAGAAATGATTTCATATCGAGCTCGCCCAAGAAGCACACCCCCTGGCTGTCTGGTTTTGTCGCGGTCGTAAGTCCATAGCGCGCTGCTTCAGTGCGGATATCCGCTTTGAGGGTATCGCCAATAGGAAAGAGTGTCCGCGTGAGTTGGGCATGAGAAAGTGTCCAGAGAAAGTAGCTTTGATCTTTCTGGGGGTCAGCCCCGCGCCGGAGAGTGATGCTCCCCGCATCGTTCTTCGGCGCATCGGAGGAATCATCACGCTGTGCATAATGTCCTGTTGCAATATAATCGGCACCCTGTGCATCAGCAAATTCCAAAAATGCTCCGAACTTCACATGCTTGTTGCACATGACGTCTGGGTTCGGTGTTTGACCTGCCTTGTATGTTGCTACCAGATAGTCCGCAACTTCGCTCTTGTATCGTTCCGTCGCATCACAGGTAAGGAACGGGATCCCTAAGGTCGCACAGACACGCATTGCGTCGAGACGCTCTTGTTCCCAATTGCAATGGAGAAACGACGGATGCCACACTTTTATAAATACACCGACTACGTAGTAGCCAGCATGCAGAAGTCGCGCTGCCGCAACAGAAGAATCAACGCCTCCAGAGAGGCCGACAAACACTGTTTTCTTTGTAGTGCCATTCATGTCGTGCATGGTGGCGTAGGAATGCGCACTAGTCAAGGTAGCGTGTTGCGTTTTTCTTATGTTCTTGGTACGTCCGCGCGTAGTGGAACGTACCGTCTGGAGCCGTTAGGTAGTAGAGAAATGGAGATTCTGTCGGCGAGAGTGCTGCAGTGAGCGCGGTGAGTCCCGGATTATTTAGTGGAGTCGGCGGAAGTCCCTTATATTTATATGTGTTGTAGGGGGAGTCTGTTTTCAAATCATCAACGGTCACTTTCGAACTTGCTTTATTAAATAAATAAGAAAAACTTGCGTCTACTTGGAGTGGCATATCATGATCGAGGCGTTTCCAGAGGATACCCGCGATACGTCGCATAGATTCTTCGTTATTGCCTTCTCGCTCGAGAATTGATGCCATGGTGATGATATCCGGTACGGATCGTGTTGGGCTGTCTGATGGAGTTGCAAGCCCCATAATTTTTTGTTTGAAAGTGTCTTCCATGAGCGTAACAAACTGTTCCGCAGTAAATGTCTCAGGAACATAGTACGTATCGGGGAAAAGGTACCCTTCCTTACCTGCGGTAGCACGTTCAAATGCTCCTGGCGTGATAGTAGATAGTTGTGCACTCACTAATGCATCTATTTGGGCATTCCGCAGGCCCTCGGGGATGGTGATGCGTATCAATGGGACGCCGTGGCTACCAGCGAGGAGCGCGTGGGCTACTACCAGTGTAGAGAGAGGCTGGTCAAACTGGTAGGTACCCGCTTTTACCCCATTTGTACCAGACTGCGCAATCAAGAGAAATTGTAATAAGAGAGAGGAGCGAACCACGTGCTTCTCTGCAAGAATCTTTGCGGATCCTGCGAGTGATGTTCCTTGTGGAATACCAATACGAATGCCCACAGGAAACGTACGAGGTGGATTTACCATCCATACTGCCAGGAGACTGCCCCCGCACACGATCAGACCACTGACGAGTGAGACGAGAACGATGCGACTCGGAAGAAACTTTTTCCAGTCAAATGGTATGCGAGGGGGTCTCGAGAGAATAGTATTTTCCATACAGTAATATGTCTTTAGATGTATCTTTCAACCACATGCACCGAAGTAAAACAGTTTTTTAAAAAAGTGTGCATATATTCAAGGTCACGGTTTTCCTGTGGGAAGATTTGGCGGTGCCTCCACGCGAGCTGACGGAATGCGTCCGAGTGTCGGTGTCCGTGCCACCTTACCCGGAAAGTGAAAGATAGTGGCAAGTTCTTCAACTGTCATGATGAATTGCTTATCATCTTGACTCTGATTGTCGTAGACACGACGCTTGTATTCATTGATCTCGCGTTTTTTCATCGCGTGTTTCCGACGACCTTTGGGATCTTGCCACCAGTTCCAGTCAAAGTCAGTACGCCATCGGAGGCCAAACTGATTGAGCATGTTGTCATTATATTGGAACCAAGACGTAATGATGGCACCGATACGCTCGCCAGGAAGAAAAAACCCTTTTTTGGCAGCATAGATGGCGCGAATAGCGACATTAAATGGTATTTTGGAATATCCTCGCTCGAGCGCCTTGATGACATTACGTTCTCCTTCAGTGAGCCGTGGTTGGGATTCGAGTTCTGCTGGACCAAGTCGATCGCTCCCTCGTCCAGATATTTTATTGATCTCTGCCTTTATGGCGTCTTTCCAGTCGGATGACTTTCGCAGATTCCCTGTTTTAAAAGTTTCTCCGCGGTGTGCGGTAATGAGAATCTGAATCCAGATACGTTCATTTGGACCAATACTCCCGAGCATATCGAGCATCTGTGTGATGGGATCAATCTTCAGCTCCTCCTTCGGATCTTTGTCGAGACCATAGTCAATGTATGTCTTTATGGGGTATACACTATCTTTTCGTAGGCCAAAATGCATGCCGAATACATCAAAATCAGTGAGCTCTCCATCAATCTCGGCGGCGTAGTCTATGGGAAGCTGTCGTATCTCGATGCCCGGATACTGTGAATAGAGCTGTGCCTCGATAATATTCTTATATTTTTGGGGAGGCAAATTAATAAAAAAACGGACAGTGCCCCCAATGGAGACGAGCTCGAGTGAAAAGGTCGGAGGATGTTTACCATCCCAGTATGTTTGTATGTGGTTGTCC
Organism: uncultured Candidatus Saccharibacteria bacterium; assembly: GCA_964614265.1. Lineage (GTDB taxonomy): Bacteria > Patescibacteriota > Minisyncoccia > Phycocordibacterales > UBA918 > JACQKD01. The sequence goes on from CAZTKT010000001.1 coordinate 45,642, forward strand.
ACGCTTGCCGTTTGATAAAGATGTCCAAGGGCAAGCTCCATCGCGAGAGGTGATTTGAGAATTTCTTCGGGTAGAAGAATCTCAAGGGTGACTCGACCAAGTCGAGCATAGAAGTGTGTTCGTATATACAATTTCCACATATCAAAAAAGAGCAAGAAAAGTATTGTGGGGAGCCAGATGGGACTGAGCGCGATTGCAAAGGCAAAGATCCGTAATGCCCCAATGTTCATCCACTGCACGATTGTGGTCAACAATACAAGTCCAAGAATGACGCCGACAATCGCGACATTTACTCCCAAGCCTTCTAGAAACTTACGGGGCTTCTCCATCATTCTTGCTATGGTACCACATGCACTACGCACGCACGTGTGCACTATTCACTGTTGGTGTATGCGTAACAATTTGTGCAGGCGTTGTTATCCTCATTACCCAACAATCGTATACTGTCCATCAGGAAGTCGTTTGAATAACGCTCGATCTTGGAGATTAACCATGATTGTGTTGTCCTTCACATAGCGTTCTTTTCGTACACGATCAATGATCTCGTTGTATGAAAGTGGGCCACTCTCGGTGAGGATATCACGCAAAATGTCTTTTACGACACCGGCACTATACCCCCATTCAGTCAGTGCATAGAGCCCACGACCTACGAGAACGAACCGTTTATCCTTAATCAATTCATTGTGACACGTAGCGACATGTGCTTTTCGGTTAAAGAGTTGCTCGATTGATTCTGCCACTTCACGGAAGTGCATTGGAGAGCCATGTCGTTTAACTGCTAGATATGCAAAGTCACGCACACCCTTTGCACGCACATTTGGACTTGAGGTGAGACCCCATTCGCCAAGTGGATTTTGGCCCAATACCTTCGATAGAGCGAGCCACTGTCGGACAAACTCCTCTTTTTTCTTTTCTGCATCAAGATCCTGCAATTTTTCTTTCAGCAGCGCAATGAGGTCAGCTTCAGACATAAGTGAATCCTCCGTCAGTGATTCATGGACATCAATCAGTGCCTGCTCTACGATCCCCGCGAGTTCTTTATCGAGGAACCATCGATCATTAAAAAAAACGTTCTCCTTTGTTCGGGAGAACGGTACGCCCAATCGCAACATGAAAAAGAGGTGGTTGTTTGTCCCTTGATTTGCGTCTAGAGATTGCAAAAAATTTTGTTCAGCAACAAAGCCTCCCTGCTGTGCAATCAGTTCCTCAAGCTCGGTAAAGAGCTCTTCGTAGTCTTTATATACGGGCGATTTCTGGATCAGGGCGAGGGCGTAGTTTTCAATCTGCCGAACACGCTCTCGGGTTATCCCATAGGTTTGACCGATAGCATCGAGTGTCTGTGGGGTGCTGACACTCGGAGTGAGACCAAACCGTTTTTCGAGCACATCACGGGCACGCGTGGGCAACACTCCAAGCAGTTTCTTTGCGACCTGTTTTGGTTGGAAGGATATGCTGTTCATGACGATATGTTGCTGTGTACTGATAGTACGTCATTTTTAGCATACTATTCTAAAATAGTCAAGCCGTGCCATCAGACTCTGGATATTAGGGATTTTGTGCCTGTTATGTACAGCAATATCTTGCTGCTTATGTTCGGGTCAGAATGCTCAGAATTTTTCCAGGAACATAGACAATTCTCGCGATCGTGTCGCGTGTAATTTTGCTTGCGATACGTGGTTCTCTGAGCGCCATCTCGATCACTGACGGCTCATCGGCATCAACCGCAACAGAAATGGTCGCACGTACCTTGCCATCTATTTGTACGGCAATCGTCACCGTCTCTGACACAAGGAGTGTCACATCAGCAATCGGCCACTCTGCAAGATGGATCGAGGATTGCTTCCCTCTCGTTTCCCAAAGTTCTTCGGTAAGGTGTGGTGCAAATGGTGCGAGGAGACGCACGAATATCTCATAACTATCCGTGGTGAGCCCCTCTTTTTCTGCGGCGTTGAGGAAGATCATCAGTGCACTGATTGCGGTATTAAATTTGAACGCCTCAATATCACGGGTAACCTTGTCGATGGTACGGTGTAAGAGTGTGGTGAGAGTCTTCGGCTCATCTTTTCTGGTGTGTTCCGCGAGGCCATTGACTCGCTCGAGGAAACGTCTTATACCCGCGATCCCACCCATATTCCACGGGTAGTTTGCCACTTCAGCGTACGGACCCATAAACGCAAGGTACATTTTCACACTATCAGCACCAAGACGTTGCACCTGCTCATCTGGGTCGATGACATTCCCCTTCGACTTACTCATCTTGTTGCCGTCAGGACCAAGGATCAGTCCTCTATTAATACGCACCGTGTATGGTTCGGAGACCGTCGTTAGACCCAGATCATAGAGTACTTTTTGAAAGAAACGAGAATAGAGAACGTGCATGGTGGTATGTTCTGCTCCACCAAAATATGTATTGGTCGGCATCCACGCCTCCTGCGCTTCTTTTGAGGCAAATTGTTTCGTGTTTTGGGGATCAGTATAGCGCAAAAAATACCATGATGAATCAACGAATGTATCCAGTGTCTCCACTTCTGGTGTCCATCCTTCGCCGAATATATCAGTGACTCTTTTTTTCAGTGACTCTGATTTTGCTAATGGGGGAATACCGGTGGGGGTAAAATCGACATCGTCGGGCAAAAGCCACGGCAGATGTTCTTCGGGAACCGCATGTGGCTTCCCTTCTGGATCGTAGACGATCGGAATTGGGCATCCCCAATATCGTTGTCGACCAACAGACCAGTCGCGGAGTCGATAGGTATGCGTTATTTTACCGCCCACTTTTTCCGTAATTTTGATCTTTGCTTCTTTTGTATGAAGTTCATCAAAGTCACCGGAATTAATCAAGATGCCTTCCCCTGTTGTGGGAAATTCAATAAGGCTCGAAGATAATGTCTTGATTATGAAAGCGTAGTTGCTAGTTCCCTTTGCTGGTACGTTCTCTTCAGGAATGTGTCCAGAAGAAGTAGTGTGAAATATTGTGTGATCTGGTGGTGACACAACTGCTCTTACAGGTAGGTTATATTTCTTCGCAAAAGAGAAGTCGCGATGATCATGCGCTGGTACTGCCATGATCGCACCAGTGCCATAGCTTCCGATGACATAGTCAGCGACAAAGATAGGAATTTGTTCATTGTTTGCGGGATTGAGCGCCATCACTCCTTCTAGTTTGACTCCCGATTTCTCTTTTTCCTCTTTCATGCGCTCCATCTCCTTCTTCTTTTTTGCCTCATCTACATAGACGCGTACAGCATCAATGTTTTGAATCGTGCCCGCAAGTTTCTCAATAAGTCTGTGCTCGGGTGCAAGTACGATATATGTCGCGCCAAACAGTGTGTCAGGGCGTGTAGTGAAAACAGTAATTTTTTCCTCTGTTCCAGAGACAGCGAAAGTAATCTCTGCACCTTCAGAACGACCAATCCAGTTGCGTTGTGAATCTTTGATCTGTTCAGGCCACTGTAGTGGTTCTAAATCGTCAATAAGTCGATCTGCGTACTGCGTAATTTTGAGCAACCACTGAGGCATTTCTTTTTGTTCGATGTCACTTCCACAGCGCTCACAGGTGCCGTTTACCACTTGCTCATTGGCAAGAACTGTCTTGCAAGAAGGACACCAATTCACTAATGATGTACCCCGATACGCAAGATTTTTCTTAAAACATTGAATGAAGATCCACTGTGTCCAACGATAATATTCTGGATCAGAGGTAATCACTTTTCTCGACCAATCATAGGAGTTACCCATACTCTCAAGCTGTTTTTCCATATGAGCAATGTTCCCATACGTCCATTTTTTTGGATCGAGCTTATTTTTTATCGCGGCATTTTCGGCAGGAAGGCCGAACGAGTCAAAGCCGATGGGATAGAGCACGTGCTTCCCTTGCATGCGTTTTGCACGCGCAAAAATATCTGGGACCGCAAATGCGTGCCAATGACCAATGTGCAAGTTTCCAGAGGGGTAGGGATATTCAGTCAAGATATATTGTTTCTCTTTTCCGGCATGGTCATTTGAGACTTCATGCAGCTTGCTTTCCTGCCATCGCTGTTGCCACTTTTTTTCTATATCTTGATGATTAAATTTTTTATGCATACTCAAATTACTATCTACGTGTCGATGCTGTACACACCATCCCTCCATCTTAGCAACACCCTATAAATGTTTATTGTACGTGATACTCATCTGCCTTTGTTGCTTCTGGGAATGACTGTACTCCCCCAGTCTGCTTATCTTTTTGTATGAGATTCGAGTCAATTCTACGCTTAAAGCAGGTACGGCCAATGTCATGGTCCCAGGTGCTATTTCCCAGTAGTCCGGACATTGGCAACTCTGGCACAGATATGTTTCGTCCAAAGACACCAGAGACCGGGGAGCCGTTGGTCGCATTATACTCCTCTGAAGAGACTGCAAACGTTGCACAGAGCAGAAAACTTCGTGGGTCATCGAGTCGATATTCGTACTCAGTCCTTCCTGCTGGAGCTGGGGGTACCGAAAATCCCATTAGTGGGCTCTCGAGCTCAGTGAGTGTCCCAGGCAGATGCCCGTTCTGTTGCCAATAGTTGACTAGCTGTTGCTGGATCATCGTGAGATCTTGTATCTGTTGTAGATCGAGCCGGATGTTGCGCTGAGTCGTCGGACTTCCCATGATGAAAAATCCACCAGCAACAACGAGCGCAACGAGCGCAAGTGCTCCCAACCCGACCATCTGTGATGAGTGCTCTCTTCGTCTCCAGTATTCACGGACATCACGCATGAAATACCAGAAGATCGTTCCCATAATGACCAGTAATACTACTACTTTACAGAGCAATGGTTTCGCGAGTGTGCCACCGAGGAATGCGTTGAGCAGTACGATGAGATCACCAACGATCGTTGTGCCTGCAATAAACAGTGTGATGTATGTCAACCAACGACGAATGGCAAATGTATATCGGGCTGGTTCATGACGAGCTTCTTTTTGGAGTCGGCGCATGAGAAAGAGGAACATCGGAAGCAAGATGATCAGCGACGCAATCGCAAAGCGCATTGGCCCTGAATACGGGTCGGCGTACATATTCTGGAGTGGGTCTGGAAAGAGGTAGTCAACCATGCGGAACAGAAGTGTCAGAAGCGCAATGGTTGAGAGGTAGAGGCTCAAAAACGTCCCTACGTGCAGAAAGAAGTCTCGTGGTGTATTTTTCATAGTAATAGAAGACTTATATAAACTAACGGTGTAATTATGCCTTAAAAGAGATTCTGTGCAAATGAGGTGGAGGGATACGGTCGTTTGACGGTGGGGTAGAAAACTGCTACTATCCCAGTACAAATCTATGTCACAAGACAGACTCATACGACTGGTATCTGACGGAGACGCACAGGGCGTTGGGAAGGGACACGTCTATTACACAACGAAGAATAAGCGCAAACTTGCGGAAAAGAAATTTGCGTTTAAAAAGTATAATCCTATTTCTCGCTCACATACGATGTATAAGGAGAAGAAGTAAGCGGGGGTAAAGGGATAAAAAGGAAAGTGCCGCGACCAGAGGTTGCGGCACTTTCCTTTTTAGTCACCCACCTTACTCTGTCATTTCCTCCAACGCAGGTTCATAGTCACCAGTCTGGGCTTTTGCATTGAGCATGAGGCGCTTGAGGAGGACACGTTGCGCACTATCTTTGTTTGTGGCGCTATCTCCTTTCCATGCAGTGAGTACAGGCTCTTCAATTGCACGTGAGTATGAAAAGGTAATTGGCCAGGGCTGTGCTCCGTGGCGGGCAATTGCTTGTAGGTTTTCTGTTGCACGTACGGGGGTCTGTCCACCAGAGAGCAGTATGATGCCGGCGACGTCTTTTGGTACTCCCGCATGAAAGGCGCGTAGGGTTGCATCCGCGACCTCTTCGGGGGACGATTGATCCTTGCTTCCATCACCCGCGAGGACCATGCTTGATTTTAGGATGATACAACTAAGATCGATATGATATTCGTTGAGAGTTTCAAATAGAACGGTACAGGTACGTTCGGTAACTTCTTGCGCACGGGCAATAGTATGATTTCCGTGAAGAAGCACCTCTGGCTCGAGAATCGGTACCATATCTACACTATGTGCGAGTGCCGCATAGCGCGTGAGCAACACGGCATTTATTTTTAGACACTCATCAGTAGGAAGTTCTTCATCGATACTCACTACGGCGCGCCACTTTGTAAACCGAGCACCAAGATCGTAATAGTCATGCAAACGTGCCGAGAGGCCATCGAGACCTTCGGTCACTACTTCACCCGGAAATCCATCAAACGGCACCGTCCCCATGTCTACCTTAATTCCGGGAATAATGCCGTGTGCGGTCAAAAGATCAGGGAAACGCGTACCATCTGCCGTTGTACTTTTGAGTGATTCATCATAAAAAATTACTCCAGAAAGATAGGCATCAATACCGGGCGCCGTAAATAAGAGCTCGCGGTACTCATGGCGCATCTCAGGAGTAGTGAGTGCGCCGACTGCCTCAAGACGTGTGTTCATGGTACGCACACTTTCGTCTGCCGCAAGGATTCCCTTCCCTTTCGCCAGTAGTGCGCGTACAATAGCGCGCATGTTTTCTTGTTTTTTCATTGTCTTCAGTGTATCAGAGAACTGAAGAAAAAAAGTGCTTGTGCACAGTTATTTGACACCGCATCGTATGAACACACACAATCAGACAACACGTGAACGAATGTGGTTATTACATGAGAAATATGCTGATGTGGAGACACCTGCATTTTTTGCAGATCTGTTGCGCCTTGAGGGTGGTACGCCACTTGCATATGTGATTGGGCACGTGCCATTCCTCAATACAACAATATATGTAGACTCACAGCCACTCATCCCTCGTCCGGAGACGGAGCAGTGGGTCAGCGAGGCAATTATTGATATACGTGCGTATCTGGCACGCACACAAAAGCAAGAGGCGCATATATTGGATCTCTGTGCTGGTTCAGGATGTGTGGGAGTGGCGGTTATGGAGGCGGTATCTATGGCGCGCGTCGATTTCGAAGAAATCGACGCGCGCCATCACCCAACCATCGAAAAAAATATCTCGTCAAACCATCTCGATCACACGCACACTCACATCTATGGAGGAGATTTATTCATGAATATTCCTCCATACCGCTATGACTTCATTCTTGCCAATCCGCCATACATTGATCCCGCTCGTATCGAGCGCGTAGCCCACAATGTCATCGCACACGAACCTACAAACGCATTATTTGGGGGCACTGACGGTATTGAGCTTATTACGCGTATTCTTACCGATGCACCCCAGTATCTTCTATCAGGTGGCGTGCTGTATATTGAGCATGAACCAGAACAACGGACGGCAATCCACACTCTCGCACACGCACTCCCCTACGCTTCATACAAAACACATACTGACCAATGGAAGCGGGAGCGTTATACACGACTTGTACGAGCATAATTAGTACAGTGTGGCAAAATAGAGTACATATGATACCCGCCATATCACTCTCGCTCCCCAGCTTCTTATGGCTCATCTTTTTCCTTACGATGTTTGGAACCACCGTCTACTCTGCATTCCTTATTTATCATTGGCACGCCTACGGTGATCGAGTGGCTGTTGCGGTGCATGTGACCATACTCTACCTCATTGGAGCCATCTTTTTCTTGATGAGTATGGCGACTGCTCTTACGACGTTGTCATAAACACTATGCACCAACTCACTGCACGCATTCAGTTAGAAGAACAGGAACATATCGTGCTCATCGTGCGCAAACATTGGTTCATGTTGGTTCGTGATGCCATCATCCCACTCTTGTGTTTCGTCGTGCCTGTCTCCCTCTATCTCTTCTTTGGTGCCCGTGTGCAGGCACTTGCCCATATAGCAACGTTCCCCCATGAATCAGCGATCGCCTTTTTTTGTATCTCACTGTGGGGACTGATCACATGGATGATACTGTTCTTTATGTGGACTGATTACTATCTTGATATGTGGACCATCACTGATCAACGCATTATCGCAATTGATCAGCGTGGTCTTTTTCGGCGTTCTATTGCGAGCTTCCGCTATGAGCGTCTCCAAGACATCAACATAGAAATAGATGGGCCGGTTGCTACATTTCTCGATTTTGGCACTCTTCGTGCGCAGACCGCCGGTGGTGACAAAGAGGCATTTCATATCAGTGGTGTACCAAATCCACGAGACATAAAAACACAAATATTACGCACTGCTGATCAAGCATTGGCGAGAGGATATGCCTCTGACAACATGTCAAAGCCATCAGTAATGAACCTTTAAACAAAAGAGTTGATGTATGTCCTAGTAGCACAATAGAAAAACCCTCGAGTTCAACGTGTGTTGAACCCGAGGGCGTAGCACTACTCTCGCACCCGCCACTGGCCACTGTTCAGGGTGACCGTACAGTCGCCCTCCTTTGATAAGCAGGCCCAGGTTTCTTGGGCAACCTCGATTTCCGGCAGATAAAGTACTAGAACCTTCCCTAGGGATAACCCCTGGAGTGGCACCTCCCAGAATACGTGCCCGGCGGAAGATCTAAGGTGAAGTGATGCACCCATGAGTGCATCTACAACAAACTCTTTTTTCCCCCCACCCACATAATGCAAGATGCCCTTCTGATCGACGATGGTCATGTGGGACAACTGCACCACAACCTTGGGACGCTGGCTAGATGGAACTGTCTCGTGATATGGCAAAGCAGTGGGTGTGCCATATACACAAGGCACTTTCCCGTCGCTTGCCAAGACAACGCGACTGGGCACCGACGGGTCACATACAAAATATATTGTTTTCATCACCGGTGCCGTTGGGACCTCCGGCGGTCTTCCACCGCATCCGACGATAATGAAGAACGGTACTGCCAACAGACCAACTCGACAAAGTCTACCAACAATGCTACCAACAATCATCTCCCACCCCCCCAAAGTGACAATACAACACGATGACGATCAGAGACCGTCATCAACCACTCGGTTGTATAGCATTATATCAACACCATGTCAATCCCCATAGCAAGAAAGCATCTACACTTGTGGGACAAGCAAGACGCGAGCATTCTGAAAACCTAGTATTGAAGTTTCGCGGAAGAT
>CAZTKT010000002.1:0-38792 GCA_964614265.1 uncultured Candidatus Saccharibacteria bacterium
ATGTTAGTGCGATTAATCATACAAGGTTAGTGTGCAAATTTTGGGGTCCGGGTCAGGTCTCTTAACAAAAATTAACCAAAATCAAAATGAAAATACTATGGAACATGCATTAATTTACTGCCGAGTCTCGACCGAGGAACAGGCCGAGGACGGTCATCACTCCCTCGCGACCCAACTCAAACTCTGCAAGCGGGCTATTGAGGAAAGCAATAAGTTCAAGCTGGCCAATGATGGTGTCTTTGAAGACCCGGGACGATCGGCCACGAATATGAACCGGCCGGGACTCCAAGACATGCTTCTTCGGGTTCAAGACGACAAAGCCGTCCGCGCAGTCTTTGTTCAAGACACCGATCGGTTAGCCAGAAATGCACTTGATCATATGCAAATCAAAGCACTGCTCAAAAAGCACGACGCCGAACTGATATCAGTCTCCCAACCAGGCATATCCGACTCGCCCGAAGGAAACTTTATGGACTTGGTGATCGCCGGTGTGAACCAACTCCAATCGCAGATCACCTCAAGGAAAACCATAAAGAGCCTTGAGCAGAAATTCTGGGACGGCTGGTGGCCGACCGGCGTAGCAAACGGATATCTTAATGCCGGCGATCCGAGCGATGAAAAAAAGAGGATCATTATTACTGACGAAGAACGCGCACCGCTTATTCAAGAAGCATTCAAGATGTATGTGACCAGTGACTATTCTGTTTACGAAGTTCGCGATACTTTATATAAAAAAGGATTCAGAACCCATGCCGGCAAGCGACTCGCACATAGCAAAATGATCGAGATACTAAAAAATCCTTTCTATTACGGTGAGATGCGTTGGCGAGGACTGGTGAATACGGGAAAGCATAAAGCGCTCATCACCAAAGAAACATGGGAACGCGCCCAGCTGGTGATGGCCGAACACAACCGCTATGCCTGTCGGCGACAAAAGTTTAATTTCATACTGCGAGGTCTGACATTCTGCGCGATCTGCGGACAACGATATACCGCCGAGCATCACCCGAAGAAAAATAAATCCTATTACCACTGCAACCAGTCTGGCGATCAAATCAAATGCACTGACAAATATGTTGAAGTTTGGGATTTGGAACAGCAGATAGCCGACCTTTTCAAACTGATTGAATTTACACCCACATTCGTAAATCGAATGGTGGCCAAGATCGAGAAAATATACAGCGGTCGAAAGGAAGTCATAAACAAAGATAAGAAAGGGCTAAACACGCAAAAGATGATATTAGAAAAGAAGCGTGACACGGCCGAAGAAAAACTCTTTGCCGGACTGATTTCCGATGACGACTTCACTCGAGTCAAAGTAAAAATAAAAGAACAAGTCGAAAGCATACAGGACGAAATCTACACCCAAGACAAAAAGCTCAATATGCGGATCGACGAACTCCAAGACATCCTGCTCTTTGTGAGAAACGCATACGAGGCATACATGAAAGCCCCGGACGAAATGAAGCGATTATTCCTCGGTCTCTACTGGGAACGCTTCGAGGTCACCGATAAGAAAGCCGTGACGGTCATACCAAGCCCGATCATACGAGCCTTGATGCAAGCAGAGGGACTGATATTCACCGAGAAATACAAAGAAAGCCAGATGCCACGGATCGTAACCGACATGGCGGTGGAATTCAGTCCAGTGGTGGACGGAAAATCAAAGTCGAAGGTTGCCCCTAAAACTCAAAAATCCCGACATAAAGTCGAGACTTTCGAGGTGGCATCCAATAAACCTTCTGCGGTTATATTAGATACCGTCTGGGGTGACCGGCCGGACTCGAACCGGCAACCACTCGGACCACAACCGAGAGCTCCACCATTGAGCTACGGTCACCATTATTGCTCTTTCATACCAAATGTGTTGTCTCTTCCAACGTCGCAATTATGACATAGAAGATAGGGATGGCGCAACAGGCTTGTATTGCGCCACGGGATAAATCGTTTATACTGAGCGTGTTCTGGTATGCCACATATAGAGATCGCAGCTGAAGAGCTGATCAAAGTCTTTGGGTTCCCTGTCACCAACACGTTTCTTGCCGCATGGCTCGTGGGGGGTCTTCTGTGTCTCGGGGCATTTGTGCTCTCTCGGCGGATACGGTTGATCCCCTCAGGCATGCAGAATGTGTTTGAGGTCCTGATTGAAGCCTTGCTGACACTCATGGAAGGTATCTTTGGTTCAAGAGAGCGAGCGGAGCAGTATCTACCGATCATTGCGACGCTCTTCTTGTTTATTATTGCCTCAAATTGGTTTGGTATTTTGCCTGGGGTGTCGGCGTTTGGATTTTTTGCACACAAAGAAGGACATGAGCTCTTTGTACCGTTTCTGCGTTCTGCGGGGAGTGATCTCAACATCACATTGGCGCTCGGGATCGTCGCGATGACGCTGGTAAATGTCTCTGGAGTCAATGCACTCGGGGTGTGGGCACATGCACGGAAGTTTTTTAGCTTCCGAAACCCTATTGACTTTTTTGTTGGCATCCTTGAACTTCTGTCAGAGTTTGCTAAAATCATATCGTTCTCGTTTCGTCTCTTCGGCAACGTCTTTGCTGGGGAGGTGTTGCTGGTTATTGTTGGGTCATTGGCTCCGTACGGAGCCCCAGTACCGTTTCTGCTTCTTGAGGTCTTTGTGGGCTTCATCCAAGCACTGGTGTTTGCAATGTTGACGATGGTGTTCATCAGCATTGCGGTATCACATCAGCATTAATAAGTAGAGGTAAAAATTCACATACTATATATGTCTACAGATCCTGAAGTAATGAGACTCATTGTGACGGTTGCCGCTATTGTCGGAGGGACCGTTGTGCCAGCCGCTGCGATTGCATTTATTGGTGGGAAAGGACTTGACGCGATTGGGCGCAATCCTGAGGCGGCATCAAAAGTACAAACAGCGATGGTTCTCGCGATTGCGTTTGCTGAAGCGATCGCGATCTATTCGCTCGTGATTGCGCTTGTGGTGAAGTTTGTACAGTAACCCCAGAAATAAAACCAATTTTTGAAAAGGTGATACCAGTGCGGGGCACTGTGTCACCCTGCCCGCAAGCCCTTTCCAAAAATTGTTTTATTTCTGGGTGACGACAGGTCTTATATGCAAGAACTTCTCACAAATTTTGGTATCGATTGGAGGCTACTTTTTGCACAAGTAGTGAATTTCGCGATACTCTTTTTCCTCTTGAAGAAGTTTGCCTATCAGCCAGTGTTGGCGATGTTGCGCAAGCGGGTGACTGAGATTAAAGAAGGGATTGCCATGCGAGCGGAGGCAGAGAAAACGCTCGGTGAGATGGAGGTACTAAAAACACAGACACTCACACGTGCGCAGGAGGATGCCCTTGCACTGGTGAGCGAGGCAGAAGAGACTGCTGGCGTTCGTCGTGAGGAGATTGTGCATGATGCACTCGCGCGTGGTGATGTTCTGGTCGCTGATGCACAGCGTATGGCAGAGCGGGAAGCAGAGAAGATCCATGATGCGGTCGCGCGCGAAGCCGAGGAATTGGTGCGTAACGGTATTGCACAAGTGCTCCAGAAAATGCCTGCGGACGTGCGGGATGAGGAACTTATTCGTGGTGCGCTTGCGGCGATTCGATCCACAAAGCGTGTATGAGATACAAGATCAGTCAGTATGCGGATGCCCTTGTTGAAGCGCTAGACGGCGCTACTGATGAGACTGCGCGCACTCGCACTCGTGCGTTTGTGGCACTTCTGCAGAAACATCAGATGCTGGGGAGGGCGGAGCGGATCGCGGGTATGGTGGAGCGCCGGCTCGCAAAGCGAGCCGGCGTCACCCGCATCACACTCGAGAGTGCCGCTGCACTCTCACCGGCGTTTCGTACAGAATTGTCCGAATTATTTGGCGATAAGGTATGGATCGCAGAGCATGTGCAACCAGATCTACTCGCCGGTGTGCGTATCGTGATTGACGACGAGACGCTCATCGACGCAAGCGGTAAGCGGCGGCTCGCCACGTTGTTTCAGACACACTAAACGGAGATCGTAATATATTTTTTATGGATAGCATCGTACAACAACTTAAAAAGGAGATCGAAGGTTTCAAAAGCGAGATCAAGGCTGAAAAAGTCGGGTACGTGCTTGAGGTTGGCGATGGGATCGCCAAAATCTCTGGTATTTCAGGTGCTGCGTCGCAAGAGATGCTCGAGATTGAGACATCACGTGGTATGGTCACCGCACTCGCATTCAACCTCGAAGAAGAGACTGTCGGCGCGGTCGTGCTTGGGGATGCCTCAGACATCAAACAAGGAGCGCTCGTGCGTCCTACAGGACGCGTGCTCTCCGTGCGTGTGGGAGATGAGCTTATTGGTCGCGTCGTCAATGCACTCGGTGAGCCTATCGATAATCAAGGTGCCATTTTTCAAAAAGATACCGAGGAAATTTTTTATCCGGTCGAACGTCGAGCGCCGGGCGTATTGGCACGCGAATCAGTGAATACGCCGCTCCATACTGGTATCAAGGCGATTGATGCGATTATCCCGATTGGTCGGGGGCAGCGCGAGCTCATTATCGGTGATCGCGGATTAGGGAAGACGGCAATTGCGCTCGACACGATCATCAATCAAAAAAATGATGCGAGTGACCGTCGTCCCATTTGTATTTATGTTGCGATCGGGCAAAAAGAATCAAAAGTGGCACGACTCATTGCGACACTGAGAGAGGCGGGCGCGATGGAATATACAATCATCGTCTCTGCTCCCGCGTCAGCACCGTCTCCTATGTGGTATCTTGCGCCATACACCGCAACAGCGATCGGTGAATACTTTATGGAACGTGGGCAAGATGCGCTCGTGATCTATGATGACCTCTCCAAACATGCGTGGTCGTACCGCGAGCTCTCGCTTCTACTGCGGCGACCGCCCGGACGCGAAGCATACCCAGGGGATATTTTTTATCTACACTCACGTCTCCTTGAACGTTCTGCAAAATTAAACAAAGAGCATGGAGGGGGTTCTCTTACTGCGCTTCCAATCATTGAAACACAGCTCGGGGATGTGTCTGCGTATATTCCAACGAATGTGATTTCCATCACTGATGGGCAGATATATCTCGAACCAGAACTCTTTTATCAAGGCAATCGTCCGGCGGTAAACGCGGGGTTGTCGGTGTCGCGTGTGGGATCTGCCGCACAAACAAAAGCGATGAAGAAAGTGGCGGGACGGCTTCGCCTCGAGCTTGCACAGTTTCGTGAGCTCGCGGCCTTTATGCAATTTTCTTCAGAGCTTGATGAAGGGACACGTAAGCGCATCGAGCGAGGAAAAGTGCTTTCAGAAATACTCAAACAACCAGAGCTTGCCCCAGTGCCATTTGAGTATCAGGTCGTGCTCATCTGGGCCGCAACGAATGGATGGTTTGATGCGGTGGGACCAGAACAGGCTGCGGCGCGAGGGCATGCGTTTCTTGAATATATCCACAAGCTTTATCGAGAAGAAATCTTTGGTGCGATCCGCACCTCGGGTGATCTGTCGGAGGTCACTGAAACCGCATTGAAGAGCGCTGCAGAGACATTTGCAACGTTGCCGTAGAGAGAAAAATACATGGCCTCAATCAAATCAATCAGACAGAGAATAAAGGGCGCGCAGAATACCGCGAAGATCACGAAAAAGTTGACATATCTTTACGCTATGTATAAACTATATCCATGACGACACAAATCGTATTCACCATTGATCCGAAAGTGAAAATGCAAGCGATGAAGCGCGCGAAGCAAGCGGGGGTTCCGTTCGCCTCCGTTTTGAAGCTGGCGACCAAGGCGTTCGCCGAGGGTAGATTTTCTGTGGACATTACGTCCGAAGAGCGCTTTAACGCGAAAACGAAGCGAGAAATCCGCGTGGCTCTGCGCGATGCTGAACAGGGGAAAAATATTCTATCGTTCAAGAATGCCGGGGAGATGGACAAGTATCTTCTCTCGCTTTAGCAATCAGGTATGGAAATTGAGTTTCATCGACTATTTCTTAAACAATATAAGAAGTTGCCGAGTACTATTCGCGTACAGTTTGTCGAACGGAAAAACCTCTTTACACAGGAACCATTTCATCCGCTCCTGCACAACCATTCCGTCGACAGTGTATTCCCCGATTGCCGGAGCATTAATATCACGGGCGACTACCGGGCGATATTTAGACAACAAGATAAACAGGTACTATTCCTTCAGATTGGCATGCACAGCGAGTTATATAGATGAAGGATAAAGAAATATAATATGACCTCAATTAAATCGATCAGACAGAGAATAAAGGGTGCGCAGAACACCGCGAAGATGGGCGTCCACGCGTTTGTCTTGGGTTTTTCATCGTGATATACTCGCAACTATGGACACGATTGCTATCCCAAAAACCGAATACAAGCAACTACAACGCCAAGCGAGCGCCTATAAAAAAATGGCTCAAAATCTGCATGAGTCGCTGTTACGGGATTCGGCCGGAGCGGTAGTCGCCGATTTTAGAGAGACAGGTTTATATGAAGAAGATTTTTTGTCTGATCTGGAAGATGGACTGCGTAAATCTTCCTACGCGAAGAAAAAATGAAAATCAAACTAATTCGGCCTGATGTTCTTCTCTATATCAAAGAGCACAATCTCTTGGCTAAATGGAAAAAGGCGAAGAAATTTTTTGAAACAGATGTGCGTCATTCAGCGCTTCGGATGGAATTATTGGAACCGGGGTGGCGTGGCATTTATTCTTTTCGTCTCGATCCAAAGTATCGCGCTCTCTTTTTTATAGATCAAGGGAAGGCTGAAGTCTTCAGAATTACAAACCACTACAAGAAATAATTATACTATGACTAGCCGCACCCTAGCGAAAATTGCGCTCATACTGGCTATTTCCTTGATCGGAAGTATCATTTTTCTTTCTGGTTTTGGGAGGGGCACGTCAATCATGCAATTTAAAGGACAACCAATTTTGAAAGTAACGTACCCTCGCTTTTCCTATGTCTTTAGACGATATGGACAAACTTTCCCTGATCTTCCCACAGAAGCCTTCATAATTCCGATAGGAGACGCTTTGACGTTCCCTACCGGTGATTGCCAACTGGTATCTTTTACTGTATCTGACCCTAAAGAGCATGGCGAGTATGTACCTTCGCCAAAGTATGTACGTTCACCAGAGGAATACGAGGGTGCAGACACTGTAACACGAGCTGTAGTTGATACTGGATATAGCGAGGATCAGACAACTATAAATCATGAATATTCTAGTAAAGAAATTAACGGGAGAGAATTTTTTGTTTTTCGTGATACAAATAGCACTTATCCTGATCACGAGAGGGAACACTTGCTTACGTGGGTAGGTAAAACTATGATTAAGATAGTCTATGAGACGAAATCAATATATTGTGACGATCTTGCTGACATTCCTCAGATTTTAAACTCGTTACAGGTCATAGGAGGACAAAAATAACCAATAGATATGGCCTCAATCAAATCAATCAGACAGAGAATAAAGGGTGCGCAGAATACCGCAAAGATCACCAAGGCGATGGAGGTGGTGTCGGCGACAAAGATGCGTAGGTCGCAACAGTTTGCACTGCGCGCGCGACCGTATGCGGTCGTGGCGCTCGAGATGCTTCATAATATTCTCACCCGCACCGCCCACGGTGAAGAGGTACCGGTGCATCCGCTTTTTGCAGATCGTACTATTTCTTCTCGGGCATTAGTGGTAGTGAGTGCAGACAAGGGTCTCGCTGGTGCCATCAACACAAACATTCTAAAAAAAGCTGATGCGTGGATCGCTGGCCATGGTGATCTGCCGTTTACCCTCATTACGGTGGGGAAGAAGGCGAAAGAGTATTTTGAACGGCGAGGGGTGCCGATTAGGCATGCATTCTTTGGGTTTGGGGATTATAGTATGCAAGCACAGACGCGTCCAGTTGCGGAGGTTTTGATCAATGGGTTTCTTGAGGGGTCGTGGGATTCGGTTGAAGTGATCTATACCAATTTTCGCACCTCACTACTTCAGGAGAGTGTACTGCGGTCCCTTCTGCCGGCTCGAGAGACTGGACTTATTGAAGCAGTACGGGGTATCATGCCAGAGGCCGGTCGATTTGCCGCTTCGCCTATGGTCGCGACATCGGTGAATCCCTATCGATACGAATATCTGATAGAGCCATCCCCAGAAGAGGTACTGTCGGTATTGGTGCCACAATTGGTTACCTTGCAGGTGCATCACATGATCCTCGAGTCAAATGCCTCAGAGCACTCCGCACGGATGGTCGCGATGAAGAGTGCGTCCGACAACGCACAGGAGCTGATCACCGATTTTACGCGCCTGTATAATCAGGTGCGTCAGGCCGGCATCACTCGCGAAATCGCCGAGATTAGCGCTGGCGCAGAGGCGTTACAGGAAGTATAATCACACCCGTGATAGTAAACAGTGTGGAGCATTAAATACATAATATAAAATCATCTATGGGTATCGAACAGAGTAGTTCCAACAGAAGTGAGGGTCGCTTGTCAAGCCAACAGGAGATTGCAACTAAAATGTCCAATTTAAGACAGTCAGCACTGTTTGATGAAAAAAAACCAGATCATGTTCTTATTGAGGTAAATGCTGTTTGCACAGAGATGGTGCAATACCTTGAGACCGGCAATCTTGAAAGAGTTATCAATTTTTTTGATAAAAATAATCCAGGACATGAAGTCGAGGCGCAGTTCAATGGGGTGGGGGGAAGACCTGCATTCGTAAAGATCTTAACAGAGATAGGGGTTTCTGTTCCTAATTTTTCAAATATTCCTGATGTTTCAAAGGTGGCATAATCGATAGTCATTCATGACACACGGCACAGTTACACAAATTATCGGACCAGTGGTGGACGTCACATTTCCGGAGGATGCTCTTCCAGGCATCTATAACGCACTCACAATTTCGCGTGATGATGGTACGAATATCACGCTTGAAGTTGCGCGACATTTGGGAGGAAACAGGGTGCGCACAATCGCACTCTCTTCCACTGATGGCTTGGCGCGCGGTACAACGGTAACTGACAGTGGTGCTGGTATTTCGGTACCTGTGGGTCCGGAGGTACTCGGGAGGCTCTTTAGTGTGCTTGGTGAACCACTGGACGCGGTTGCGGGTGAGCAAGCGTTTACACGACGCTGGCCGATTCACCGTCCTGCGCCGCCGCTGTACAAGCAGGCGACGAAGACAGAAATATTTACGACTGGTATCAAAGTCATCGACCTTCTGGCGCCATTCATTCGAGGCGGTAAGGTAGGACTCTTTGGGGGAGCGGGGGTAGGGAAGACGGTTCTCTTAACTGAGCTTATTCGTAACGTGGCGGAAGTATCCGGTGGCGCGTCGGTGTTTGCCGGAGTGGGTGAGCGTACGCGCGAAGGAAATGATCTGTACAACGAGATGAAAGCATCGGGTGTGTTGAATAAGACCGCGCTTGTTTTTGGACAGATGAATGAGGTGCCGGGCGCACGTCTGCGTACGCCCCTCACGGCACTCACCATGGCGGAATATTTCCGTGATGAAGAAGGGAAGGACGTCCTCCTGTTTATTGACAATATCTTCCGGTTCTCGCAAGCGGGTGCAGAAGTATCGGCCTTGCTCGGGCGTATGCCGAGTGCGGTGGGGTATCAGCCAACACTCGCCAGCGAAATGGGTGAGTTGCAGGAGCGTATTACTTCGACGACGGAGGGTTCTATTACGTCGGTGCAGGCGATCTATGTGCCTGCGGATGATATTACGGATCCAGCGCCCGCGACCACCTTCAGTCACCTCGATTCCACCATCGTGCTGTCGCGGGCGCTGACCGAACTCGGTATCTACCCAGCAGTGGACCCACTTGCCTCAACCTCTTCGGCACTCTCACCGCGTGTTGTCGGTGAGGAACACTACAACACCGCTCGCGATGTCCAGCGCACGCTCCAGCGCTATGCAGAGCTCCAAGACATCATCAACATCCTTGGTATGGAAGAACTCTCCGAAGAGGACAAACAGACGGTCGCCCGCGCACGCAAGATCCAGCGCTTCTTCTCACAGCCATTCTTTGTTGCCGAGATGTTTACGGGACGTGCGGGCAAATTTGTGCCACTAGAAGAAACTGTCCGCGGTTTTCGTGAAATTCTTGACGGCAAACACGATGATAAGCCAGAAGATGCCTTCTATATGAAAGGTGGCATCGAGGAGGTGTAACGTAAGAAGCAGTAGTAGACGTTTTAAACCAGGCGTGTATGTTACCAGAAAAAAAATCAAAAGTATTTTTTTTCGAAAATTCTTGTGGGGGTAATTGGTTGTGGAATCGGTTATTATGCCGGGCGTTTTTTGGGTGTGGGGTGGTTGGGATACCTATTCATTTTTGCTGTGGGGACAGCGGTTCTTGCTTGGGTGATCAAATTGATCTTTAAACTGGATGCGTTCCTAGAGCATATTATCGCCAGCATTATCTGGGGATTTCTTTTAGGGCTGTTTTTTAATAAAAAAATACTTCCACTCTTACCCTGGACAATATAGATGTTCTGCAACAAGCTATCCGTTAAGCAACGGAAACAAAGGCCCTATTTTTGCTAAATTTCAGGTTTATGAGATACGGAATGACGTATTGACATTGGTGTATAGTGGGAGTACAAAAGTATTACTTCGGAGAGGCATATAATAATATCTATGAATGAAAATATACCATTTGGATCTATTGGTCATAACAAAGAGGGTTCTTCATCTCCGCAAGAAACATATATACAAGATCTGAAATTAGGAGGAGTGGCAGGGCAACTCGAGGAAATTTTTCAGAGCGGTCAGGAATCTGAAGCGCTCAAGAAGTTTCCAGATTTGGCTTTTGACGTAGATAAGCTCATGGAAATTATAAAAAATGCGGACGGAACACCACTGCTTCTCTCAGAACTGATCAAAGCACTGCGTATCTGGGCGAAGGAAGAACGTCTCAGCGGACAGGCTGATGCTGAACGTGGGGGACGTCAGTATGAGGAGGAATACAGGATTCATTGGGATGCAACAATAGCGGCAGCGAAAAAAGATGGTTATAAAGTGGTTGCCCCTGCACACACTGATTCCGGTCTCTCGTTTCGCTTGAGGGATTAATTGTATTATGCTACATCTATGAAAATCGCTGTCTATTCAATTGCTGAGAGCCTTTTTGAGGGAGAAGCCGATGCACTGGTTGCACAAACATCCGCTGGCCAAATCACCGTCCTTAACGAACATGTGCCACTGATCACGACCATTAGGGGTCCGTTTCTCTCCATCATGCGCAACGGCGCAGAGCCTGTGCGCGTCGCTCTTTCTAATGGTGTCCTCGAAGTACGCCCCCAGAGCGAGGTTGTGGCGTTGGTGGAGGGTGTTTCGTAACCGTTTGTTTGCATAAAAACGTTGTGCCGTGGTAGTATCACTCGGGTCTTGTAACAGGCTGTCAATGATGGTCCAGGGAGAAAACAATATGAATCTAGAACAAATACGCACATTTGTTGAGGAATGTGGTTATCCGATAACAGAAGGGGACACCCGTTCTTGTTGTGTGGATGGCCGTGTGACCGAGAGCGATGCGAAGACTCCTGCCGCTCGACCCGGTGGTAACGCGGGGGACTCGATGACAGCGATTGGGGCTTTGCGTAGACTTGAAGTGGCAGACATCCACAGTTTGTACAGAAAGGTGTTTGACACTAGTGTTCGTGTCGGTGGTGGACCAAAGCAGGTTTGGTTCCATACAGACACGCATGCGCCGAACGCAGGAGAGCCGGAAGAGATCATTGCTCGGGGCTGTGGTCATCTGAGGCATGCAGGGAATGATCCAGAGGCATATGGTCTCGTACATGAAGACATGACGGCAATCTTTGCATATTTGGTCTCGCTCCGGGAGCAAGGTGCGACAGAAGTGGTCTTACAGGGAGATCACGCGGAAAGTGCCGTGTTGGTAGTCGACTCCGACACCATCGGGGTTCGTCATGGGGACGACACAGGTCAACAGGCTTTCGTCTATCATGCACGCCTTGATGAGATATTTCTCACGTCACTCGCCGTCGCGCTCGCAGAGATTCCTGAAATCCAATACCTGGGAGTAGAAACGGTTTTGCATGCTCTGATTCAGGTGTCAAAACAGCAACGAGACGAGACATTGTCTCGTCTCGCAAAGGGCTCCCCAATCTACTCTGTGGCTAATGACGGAGTGGTCACTCATATCGGTGATGTGCCATAGGCGATCTCCTCGATTATGATACTGTCCTATCGCCTCCGCTTTGTATATGCGGGGGCTTTATTTTATCCAAGGAGTGATCTCAATTAAAAAATCGGGCACTCCCCAACAGTGGAGTGCCCGATGACGACCCGTGCACTCTAATGGAGAGTTGGGTTTGTTCCAAGTTTTTCTATATCCCTTGCGAGAAAACGAAATCCAGCAACGTAGCGCCAACCCGGGCACTGGTCGCAGGGTTGGTTGTCGTGGATGTGAACTTCAGTCACAGTCCACACATATACGGTGGCAATAATGTCTGCGCCCACCGGCGAATCAAGGGAAACCCACAGCTGATCGCTTGATACCAAGATGCGTCTATGTTTTGTACAGATGAAGATATGTGCGTGCCATTCCTGTTCCATGCGCCTCTCCCTTTCTGCAGAGAATATCTCGGTGTGAAAAATGGGACGCTACTATGAACTGTCTCTATAGATCGTACAGGTATATCAGGGAATAGGGAAGCGAGAGGGGCACTGTTACTTCGTATGGAGCGTCACATAGATATCTTCAATTGCTTTGACAGCATCACCGGCGGAGATGTTGTTTTGGTGGTATTTAATATTGGTACAATCACCGGCGGCCCAAATGCCCGGGACAGAGGTTTGCTGTGTCCACGGATCAATCTCGATGCGTTTATACGCATCAGTCTTGACGAGCTCGTGTACGAAGTCAGTGTTTGGCACCAGACCAATTTCAACAAAGATACCAGTCACCGCAAGCACTTTTTCTTCAGAGGTCGTGGTGTCTTTGTATCGAATGCCGGAAACAAATGTATCGCCAATAACCTCGATTGGTTCTGCATTCAGGATGCTGTGCATATGTGGATGTGCAAGTACCTTCTCCACGGTTATTGGATCAGCTTTTGAGAAGCTACTGCTATGGTGGAGGAGTGTCACGCTTTTTGTATACGCCAGAAGCTGCGCGGCGGTCTCAAAGCCCGCATTACCCCCACCGATCACCACAACATCTTGATCAGAAAAGAGCGGACCATCGCATGACGCGCAGTAGGTGAGTCCTTTTTGATCAAACGTGTCTGCGCCTTTGACGGTGAGCTTTCTGCGTGTGGATCCGGAAGTGATGAGTATCGTCTTGGTACTGCGTATTTCGCCATTCTCGAGGGTGACAGAAAATCCCTCGTCGGATTTTTCAATATGTGAGACGAGCGTATTTTTGGTGATGGTAAGGACGTCGCCCGCGTATGCCTCGAGGTGTGTTTTGAGTGCGGTGGCAAAATCTTCTCCATGTATAGAAACGGTGCCGACCCAATTTTGTATGTCACTTGAGACAACGCTTTGTCCACCCCATTCTTTTGTGATGAGTTCGGTCTTAAGACGCTTCCGTGCGGCATAGATACCTGCGGCAACTCCGCCTGGGCCACCGCCGATGATGATGAGGTCTAACATACTAATTCAAAAAATAATAATCAGTTTCGTCTTTTCCGAAACACAATTCAAAGTCTTTTACAATTCCATGCAAAGTTCCTTATGCCAAAGCAGGCAAGGCAAAGTTGACCATGATAGGAACATTGCGCGCTTCAGTTTTTTCTTCGCCAAAATGACACTCAACCGCCTCTGTAATGTTTGCAACTGTCTCGTCAAGTGTGTCTCCTTCCGTGTGTATGGAATAGCCCACCGTTTCCGCAGTGTATCCACCTTCTGGATCAGTCTGTATCGTACATTGTAACACCCGTGCCATTTTCATGATCGCTTCTTATACTATATCATGCGCAACTCATACTCATAGAAGAAGGGTGCGTGAGTGCATGTCCGGGTATTTACTGTTTCACAGAAGGTAGCAAGCTTACTATGAATTTTTTCTGTCTCTCGATCTGATCTAAGTGAGCAAATGTGCTACGCGCTCCACAATTTATAAAGAGCGCTACTACTTCAACTTCGACCGTCGTAGAAACGCAGGTACGGCGCCCCAGTCGTCATCATCATCGTCGGCTGGCTTTGGGTCGACCTTCTTTTCTTCTTTTGGTGGGGGAGTTTCTTCAGTTGCACGAGAAGGAATTCCGAGTGAATTAAAGATACGGCCACGAACTGGTTCTTCGTCAACAGGTTCTTCCCGGCGCCCGAGCTCCTTGGCGACAAAACCACTGGTTGTACCCACCTCAGGGAATCCAGTCGCGATGACGGTGATTTTCACCTCGTTCTTTTTCAATTTTTCATCACGGACGGCACCAAAGATAACTTTTGCATGAGGATCAATAGACTCGGTAATTGCTCTTGCGGCATCTTGAATTTCGAGCATACCAAGATCATCGTTACCAGCGATCGCAAAGAGGACGCCCTTTGCGCCGGTAATCGATACTTCAAGGAGTGGGGAGTTGATTGCCGCATGGGCCGCTTCCTCTGCTCGTTTTTCGCCCGACGCGACACCGACGCCCATCAGTGCTGACCCGGCATTTTCCATGATTGAACGGATATCAGCAAAGTCGACATTGATGATGCCTGGCATGGTAATGAGGTCGGAGATCCCTTCCACTGCCTGTTTGAGGACGTCGTCACACATAGCAAAGGCGCTCTTAACAGTAGTCTCTTTGCTCACGACCGCGAGTAATCGATCGTTTGGAATGGTGATGAGCGCATCCACTTCTTTCTTGAGTTCTTCAATCCCCTGGAGTGCGAGACGCATGCGCTCCTGTCCTTCAAAAGAAAATGGTTTGGTGACGACGCCGACGGTAAGTGCGCCACTTTCACGAGCGATTTTTGCGATCACTGGTGCGGCACCAGTACCAGTACCACCACCCATCCCGCAGGTGATGAAGATCATGTCAGATCCTTTTAGAGCGTTCACAATTTCTTCTCGGGTTTCATCAGCAGCACGTCGGCCAGTATCAGGATTACCGCCGGCACCAAGACCCCGGGTGAGATTTTTGCCGATGTGGATTTTTTTCTTTGCAAGAGAGTGATGGAGATCTTGCGCATCGCTGTTGACGGCGATGAATTCTACACCCTGCACCTTTGTTGCAATCATATGATTGACTGCATTCTTGCCAGAACCGCCTGCGCCGACGACACGGATACGTGCAAACGATTCAACATTTGATGTTACTTGTTCCATACTGACATATATATAAAAACGGTGTCTCCCCACCGGCTACTAAACAACGTACCCACTATCATACAGGGATATACAAATCTGTCACACATTGACACTATTCTTCTTATAGGTGTTTGCCATATATGCAAATATATGTCGAAAAGGGAGCAAGTACCCTGGATGCAAAGAAGAGGTGAGGCGCGGTGATCTACGGGAGAAATTGTTTGAACCAATTGAGAATGGAGTTTCCAGTTTTTCGTGCCATGCGGATCCCCGTATCTTCTTCTTGACCTCGTAATCCCCAAATACAAAGACCGTAGGCAACGGCGAACGAATTATCACGTACTTTGCTATTTTTTCCTCCGTCGATGACGGCAGTACGAGAGGGGAGGTGGAGTGTAGCCCGCGCCAAATCTTGCGTCGACAGCCCACCAGCTCCGCCACCGGTAAGAATAATACCTGCGGGGAGTAACCCATCACGTTTAATTTTTTTGAGGTGTGCACCAATGAGTTCAAATATATCAGCGAGTCGCGAGTCGACAATGTCGTCGAGTTTACGCTTAGGATAGAGTGCAGTACCATGTCCACGTTTTATTTTTTCTGCCTCCTCTGGCGGTATCTTGAGACCGAGCGCAATGTCGTTGGTGATGTCGGTGGATCCCACAGGGAATACTTTGAGCGAGATCGGCGTATGATTTTCAAAGACGACAATTGAGACGGTTTCTGCACCAATATTCGCAAGGACACACCCGGCACGACGCTGGGCCTTTGTGAGTAGAGCAAGTGATCCTGCCAGTGGGGATGCCATCACATCATCCACAATGATTCCGGTACTCTCAATGGCACTCATAAGATCGTTGATGTGTTGTTCCAAGCAGGTGATGAAGAGGGTCTCAACGTCGAGTTTTGTACCCTTCATTCCGTGTGGTCGCCCCAATACTTTTTCATTATCCACAGAATATGAGAGTGGAATCGCATGAAGAATCTTACGGTTCGGTATCTTATCTTGGATGCGTTCTTCACTATCAGCCATTGCTTTCTCAATGTCTATTTGTGTTATCTCAGAATCAGCACGTGAGGTGATCACCTCACCATACGAGTGCATTTCATCAAGACCAATACCCCCAATCGAGAGATAGGCACGTTTCACTTCAACACCGGCGGTTTTTTGGGCTTGCGTGACGGCGCTTCGGATGCTTTTGATAACGTCGCTTTCACTGACTACATACCCGTGGCGCATACCACGGGATTCGGTGATACCCGTACCGATGATTTCTGGCAGTGCGCGTGAACTACTCGGTGATAATTGGCGTGCAATAACAACCTTCACCTGATAGGTGCCGACATCAATGCCTGTGATGATGTGATCCGCCATGTGTTGGAAGAGAATTGTGTGCAAAAAAGCACGACAACTTTTTGTTCACACGAGATGGTACTGCGCGCAGTATTTTTTCTCGAGCCTCTCCATTGTATCCCCGTGTGACATTCCATCCAAATGGAGTAATCCGTGGATAAAGAGAAATCCGGTGTAGTGGCGCTCATCCATACCCCGTTCGCGTGCTTCTTTTTTGGCAATTGCGGGGGTGATATATATTTCTCCGTGTGTGTGATCGAGTGGAAATGACAAAATATTTGGGACGTAGGTTTTGTTGCGATGTGTTTTATTTAATATGCGTGCACGCTTCTCTCCGACAAACACCACAGACAGCATGTATGCTGTCCCAAGGATCGTGTCTTTTATTTTTTTATACGGGAGGACGGGATATGTGTGTACGGTACTCCCAATAGAAAAAGAGGGGACAGGGGACGAAGATAGGTGCGTACGTCTACGCATAGCGTCTTAGCGTTGTCGTGGGTCTTGGATTTTTCCAAGTTTGAGCAGGGTTTCGTAAGTTTTTTGTCGTTTCAATCGGAGGAGTTTCGATTTTCGATGCACGTTCTCGGATTTATCACGCTTGAAATACCGAAGTGTACGGACCTTTTGTACGATACCAGCCCCTTGTATACGCTTTGTGAAGCGGCGCACAAGATTTGCCGTACTTTCCGCCTGGTTTTTCTCGACTTCTACGTTTATAGCCATAGTGCGCAGAGCATACCATGAGCTTTGTATCGGTGCAACAGCCGTGAGTGTGGTACATCCTTTGTGGTTAGGGGAGGGAAGTTCACGTATCCCCAACACCCCGCCGCACACAACGTGTGCGGCGGGGTATACTATACCTATGGGATTTGTGACTCCAGAGATAGTCGCGACACACTTTCACCTCCGCGAAGGAGACAGCGTTGGTGATTTTGCGGCGGGGAGCGGTTTCTTTGAGCCGGTGCTTTCCCGTGCAGTAGGGAAGGGTGGAAAGGTGTATGCGTTTGAGATTCAGAAAGCACTCGTCGAGCGCATCGCCGATGTTGCACATAAGGGTCACCTTGATAATACCGAAGTGATCTGGTGCGATCTCGAGATGAAGGGAGGGTGCAAGCTGGAGGACGGGGTACTTGATGCCGGTCTTGTCTCAAATGCACTCTTTCAGTTTGATGATAAGGTATTAGCCCTCACTGAGATCCGTCGTTTGTTGCGTATGGGAGGCAAACTCCTCGTCATCGATTGGAGTGATTCATTCGGCGGTATGGGTCCGCATCACAGTGCAGTACTTACCGAAGCACAGGCAAAAACACTCATTGAGCAACAGTCGTTTGCCTTCGAGCGATCCTTCCCCGCGGGGGAACATCATTACGGTATGGCATTCCGGGCAGTATAGTATACGTATACACCACCATGACACTTCGACCATTTCAAATAATCCTCCTCGGCGTTTTTGTTGCGCTTGCGGTCGGCGGGCTCATCTTTTTTTCCGTGTACCGTGGTTCCAATGACAAAGCAACCGCCTATGGGCCGAGGGTAGAGATCTGGGGCACGCTCGATGGGCAGGCAATGTTAGGAGTCATTCAGCGTATTGGAGAGAGCGATCAAGGATTTCGTGTGGTGAGCTATGTGCAAAAAGATCCGCGTAGTTTTCATGATGAGCTGGCAAACGCCATCGCAGAAAATAGAGGACCTGATGCCATACTACTCTCAAATGATCTACTCGTGCCTGAACGAGCAAAGTTGTACCCCATACCATATGACACACGTTCACTACGAGATATCAAAGATACTTATGTAGAAGGCGCCGAAATTTTCTCACTCTCCTCGGGCACCTATGGCTTCCCCTTTGCCGTTGATCCTCTGGTGATGTATTGGAACCGCGATATCTTCAGCACCGTAGGTCTCGTGTCCCCGCCAACCACCTGGGAGACGGCGGTGTCCCAGACGGTTCCTACGATCGTGAAAATCAGTCAAACATCCCCCTTTGCTCTGATACAATCAGCCCTCGCCTTTGGTGAGTATGCGAATGTCTCCAATGCACGAGAAGTACTTCTGATGCTTCTTCTCCAAGCAGGGAGCCCACTTATTTCTGAAACTAGTGCAGGGGGATACATCACATCGATCAATCAGTCTGCCACGGACTCTGGGCGTGCGCCCGCAGAGGCCGCAATTGATTTTTATACTCAGTTTTCAAACCCCTCTCGCCCCGTCTATAGTTGGAATCGCTCAATTATAAATGACCGTGAAGCCTTTCTCGCAGGAGAACTTGCGCTCTATTTTGGGCGGGGAAGCGAGTTGTCGGCTCTACGCGCAGGAAATCCCAATCTCAACTTCGATGCCGCCGCTGTCCCGCAGGGAGGTGGCGCGAGCGTGAAGAAGGGGTACGGTACATTCTATGCACTTTCGCCACTGCGTAGTAGCCCCAACTTCGCGGGGACATACCTTGTGCTCAATATCCTTGCGAATAGTGACAACGCCCATGCACTCGCCGACGCATGGGGACTGGTGCCAGTGCATCGGAACACACTTGCGGTTGGTGTGTCTGATCCGGTACGGCAGACGATGTATACGACCGCACTCTTTGTCCACGGGTTTCTCAATCCGAACCCGGCAGTAACTGAGGGTATTATTAGGACGATGATCGAGGATGTGACGTCGGGGCGGATCAGTGCTAGCCAGTCAGCCCAAGATGCCGCCAATCGATTTTCCCAAGCATTACAAATATGATCCCAATATGATACCAAACAAAAAATACCTCGTGACCCTCTTCGCGATGATACTTCTTTTCAGTGGCGCCTTTCTCTACACCAGTGCTGTCGTTTCAGCACAGATTCCTGCCCCCGGAGACAAACCACCAGCGCCACCTGTCGCTCCCCCAACTCAACCACCAGGTGGAACTACTCAACCACCAGGTGGAGCTGTCGCTCCCCCAACTCAACCACCAGGTGGAACTACTCGTCCAGACGAAAGACTTTTCAACCCCCTCAAAGTCAATTCAATCGGTGAACTCCTCAGCCTCATTCTCAATGTCGTGACGATATTTGCCGTCCCAATCGTTGTCTTTTTCCTCATCTATTCAGGTTTTCTCTACGTCACTGCCCAAGGCAAACCAGAAGCGATCCAAAAGGCAACCACTGCATTCACCTGGACCATTGTCGGCGGTCTCATTGTACTCGGCGCCAACACACTGCTCACCATTATTCAAAAAACCGTCGAGTCCTTACATCAATGACTATGTTCATATTCTCACTCTCTACGCTCCGCAAGGGCTTTGAAAAACGACACCGGCGACGAATTTCTGGACTCATGGTCTTTGTATGCGCCACATTTCTCCTCCCCAAATTTGTGCATGCACAGGCGGCCCCACAAGACTTCGCATCACTCGTTGGTAGTTTTCTTGGTATTATTGCCTTAATCATCCCAGTACTTTTCGGCCTATCTTTAATCGTCTTCATCTGGGGACTGATCAGTGGATGGATTCTCAATGTAGGAGATGAAAAAAGCATAGAAAATGGCAAAAAGACCGCGTTTGCTGGTATTATCGGTCTTGTCGTTATGGCCGGAGTCTGGGGCATCGTCGCCATCTTTAAAAGCTCCTTCTTTTGATCTGTGGACATGATCCCTTATCCACAGCACTCGTTGGCATGTCGGTGTCAGTGAGCTATACTGAAGCCACGAGACATTAATCATTAATCGTATCTATGAAAAAAGTTCTATCAATAACTAGTGTCGCAGGGGTGTTGTATGTACTCCCACTAGTGGCCTCCGCCGAGTTTTTTGGTGGGAAAATCAAAGAATTCGTGGTCGACTTTATTGCATTTATCAATGGGACAGCAGCCCCTCTTATAATCGCTCTCGCTTTTCTGTTTTTCATCTGGGGGGTCTTTCGCTACTTCATTTTTGGTGGTGCTGATGAAGAATCTCGAGAAAAGGGTAAAAGTGCGATGATCTGGGGGATTGTTGGATTTGTACTCATTGTATCTCTCTGGGGATTGATCAATGTTATCGCAAGTGGTCTTGGGTTTAAAGACACGACGCTTGAGAACATTCCGAAAGTGGGGGGTACGCGTTAATGTGACTACCACATGAATGTCGCATATGCGGTAACCGCAGAAGAGATTGCAGGACCGTTTCTCAGAAGTTTCGAAAAAGCAATCCTCTTTCCGTTGATATCTCTACTGATGGGCATAGCACTCCTCATGTTTCTTTGGGGAGTGTTTCGCTATATCAGCAACGCAGAGGGAGACGAGGCGCGTGAGACAGGGAAGCGACACATGCTCTTTGGTATTATTGGTCTCATCATCATGACCTCTGCAGTCGCCATCCTAACCATCGCAACCAACACCTTTGGTGTCCCACCCCCGACTCCATAACCACATAAAAACTTATCGAGAGTAGAGTACACCACAACTTGTGGATAAAAATAGATGAAAATAGATAAGGCCGTTTCTCTCGAAAGAGAAACGGCCTTAGTGATCAACGCACCCTCGTCCACTGGATGTGGGCGAGGAACGACCTCTCGTCTTTAGATCTGATTTTTAGTACCCCGTCCTTCGCATGAAGGACACCCCCGACGAGAGTGGCGTCAACATAATCAACCCTACCACTATCAACCACCGCCGGGCGGAGGTCCCACTTCCACCCGTTCGCGTACTGGGCGAAGGTGATGGGTGGTTGAGAGCGTGGGGGCAGAGTAATCTGTTCCCACGGGGTTTGATACCCCACCGCAGGCGCTACGGCCGCCGGTCGAGGTTGAAGCCCCTCTTTTGGTTTTGGCGTCTCTGTACCCACCCACTGACCGAACAGCAGAACGGAAAGAACAATCATTGCTCCGCCAAAAGCCTTGACGAACCCTTTCTTAGCAAACAGCAACCCAATACCGCCAAGGAACAGTCCGGCGATAAGCCACCACCAGACGAGTCCTCCGGTGGGGAAGAACTTGCTGAGCGAGAATCCAGAATTTACTCCCCACGCCCAGTCCCCGACGATGAGTTGGTATCCCGTCATGATGATGGCGATACCAAGCAATGCTCCGCCACCAGCCTTCATGGACTTGTTCCCGACACTCATGAAGATGATCGAGCCCAATATCATGCTCGCGTAGAGGACCCATTGCCAGGGTCTCGTCTTCGGGAGTGAGACAGGGACCCGCAGTGGTCCAAGACACTTTTCTTGAGCTCTTGCGATCTCATTGAGGACCACGAGAGCTGGGTTTTCCCCAGCTATGAGCGTTGTCCCCGACGGGATGAGTTTCTTAAGTGCCGCTGGGTCATCTTTCGCTCCCCTGTATTTTTGTAGGGAATCTGCCATTTCTTGATCACAGATCTTTTTCTTTTGGGTGTCTGTGAAGGCTGTTGGGTTACTCGTCTGGATCCCTACAAACAACTTTATTCCATCGCGCACATCATCTGGCATCGTAAACCAGATGATGGGTGCAACGGCGCAGAGTCCTAACAATACGAGCCCTCTCGTGGCCCATTGTCGAACGCTTGGGTTCTCAAAATATTTTCCGGCGATGAGCCATAGCCCAACATATGCTGTGATAACGATGGCTGTGCCGAACGTCCCGAGGCCTGTATTGACCAAGATGATCGATATACAGGCCAGAACTGAAAATATAACCACCACACCACCCCAAAAACCTTGAGTCATGTTCCCCCCTTTTTTTGCGTGTTCGCTAAGCTTTCTTAGAGAACTTTTTTAGCACGAACTCCATCCCGAGATCAGTCGCCATGATGCGAGCAATCTTCTGCCACTCAGATTCTCCTGATGGTCCAACTCGAGCCTTGGTGGCGTCAGTCACAGGGATGGCACCTGTGTCTATAGCCGTCCGTCCACCCCTGCCTCCCGCGAGGGTACTGACAGTGATACGAGCTTTATAGTAGGCCCATCTGATGTCATCCAACCATGCCCATATCCAGATGAGCGGAAGCACAATAAAGATGGCCAACAGGAGAGCGATAAACCAGAACAACAGCCAAAACCTGTGTCTCTCTCTTGAAAGATCCTTCTCTGGGACGACGGGATTTATCTTTGTCATCTGTCGTTCTAACAAAATTTTCTCCTTCCCTAAAGGAGTCGCGTTGTGGTACTTTTCGTACGCGTCATTGTACGAAAGAATTGGTGTAGAGACGAGAGACGACAGCCACCACACCACACAAAATCCGAGTGCGATGGTACAGAGGACGGCAACGATGTTTCCAACCCAACTTTGTTTGGGTCTCACTGGCCACGACTCTATCCACTTACTGTTGCCTCCAATGTCCACACGGAAAGAACAAAAGTCTTTGTGTGCAAGCGGATTTGGCGTGGTGCCTTTGGGTGGGTATTGGTATGTACCATCCGCATCAGTTCTCGTTGTCCAGCGGTTGTCGATCGTCTCATTATACACTTCTACAAGTATCCCTCCCCGTGCAGGCGTGATGGTCCCCACAATTATTGGTGACCCATCTACCCCAGCTTTATGTGCCGTAAAGGAACTGACAGCTGGACGAGGTTCACTAATTTTTGTTGCTTTTGGATCAGTTACCTCCACTGTCTTGGTCTCTTGAAGACTGTAACCAGAGACAGACGCTTGTACTGAGTATGTTCCTGGGGTTACATCCAGGAACCTTACATCGGCTCTTCCATTTTCCCCCAACTCCTCACTTCCAGAGACTCTATTGCCCTCGGACCCGATAGCGACAAAGTCTATCATCAGTGGTGTGGGGGTGATCGGCCACGCTTTCCCCGAGTCTTCATTTGTCACCACCACAGATATGTCTATGACAGATGTGTTGGTGGCAGTGACACTCAAGGACAGTTCCGCCCCTACTCTGTCAATTCGTCCCTTAGCCATTTTCCTCCCCTTTGATCTGAGTTTGACTCGCCTCACAAGTGAGGCGAGAGGTTCGTCCGTACCTATATTGATTGTCAAAGTACAGACTTCCTGTTCATGGACTATGATACCATATATTACAAAAATGTCAATATGTACACTCGGTGAATCTTCTTATCAAATAGAGCCCTCTATAGAGCCACCATTTTGGATATCTTGCGACTAATCGAGTCATTTGTACCACTGACTGTGGGCACCAATATGCACGTTCTGACCTTTGTGGGGATGAGAGGAGTTGAACCTCCACGCCTTTCGGCACCTGCTCCTAAGGCAGGCGTGTATACCATTTCACCACATCCCCAATGTGCTTATTATACGGTATCTACTCTCTTTGGTCGAAAGTTTTGATACGCCCTTCACGGCGGTCCCTCCGCTTCGCTCCGTGTCCGCCTGGAAGGGCTCTCTCCCTACGGGAGCAGTAACCCGATTGGATTTTCTGTTCGCTTCGCTCCAAAAAATACACAATCGGGCTTCGAGCCCTTCACGAAAGCGTCCCACGCTTTCTCAGGCGTCCACTCACTCCGTTCGTGTCCGCCTGGAAGGGCTCGAACCTTCGACCTTGGGCTTAAGAGGCCCCTGCTCTACCAACTGAGCTACAGGCGGATGTATCGTGTGCGCAGTGATCACGCAAAGCGAAAATGCACAGTGTGAGTGTACTATGTAACAGAATCAAGAACAAGCGTCTTTTGTTTTGATTTAGTGCCGAGGGTGGGAATCGAACCCACACGAGCTTACGCTCCGGGAATTTTAAGTCCCCTATGTCTACCGTTTCATCACCCCGGCATTGGCTCATAATAGCAAAATAGCGAGGGGAGGGGAATTGGACGTGAATCGCTTTTTCGATTCCCGACCAGATCTCTACATTCACTTCGCTCTTATGAGGCCTGGGCGGGTGAGAAGCGAATACTTGGAGCTTCGCAAGAGGTTGTCGAGACTTTCGACTGAAAGGAGAAAGTATCATACAACCTGAACAGCTTCTGTAAGAAGTCGACCCCGATATTTCGCGTTGAGGCCTGGGCGGGAATCGAACCCGCGCATCGAAGTTTTGCAAACTCCTGTGTTTCCACTTCACCACCAGGCCATACTACCCCATGATACTACACGAAAGTGATGCGGTGATCCATACGTTGGTCGATATGGTGCGTATTCCGTAGGACTAGGACAATTTTGAAAAAGGGCGATGGTGGGGGGTTGCTTCCCAAAATGAGTTTTGTGGAGAGTGTGACAGGGTGTGGACAGACCTACTCTACAGCTGTTGTATCTTTCTCCAGCTTCTTGCTTTGGGTGAATGCAATCTCATCAAGGAGTTGGCGGTTCGCTTCGCCGTAGTCGATGGCAAATTCGAAAAAGGGGATATCTTTGAGATGCGCCTGCGTTTTTACAAACCCACGAAATGCTCCTGCTTTTCGTTTGAGAAAGTTCAGTGCCTGTTCCTCTTGTTCTTTTGGGAACACTGAAACGAGCACGGTCACGGTATGAAAATCGGAAGACATCTCTACTCCCGTGACGGTGATGAGCGGCGACGTATTTGCTTCGTCACGGATAAACGTCGCCGCAAGTGTTTGCATGAGGGAGGAGAGGCGGTCGGTTCGTTTGTAGGTGCTCATAGTTAGATGGTCTCGATACGGAAGGTCTCGATATAATCTCCTGCGGCAATGTCGGTGCGTGAGTCAACTTGCATACCAAATTCATCATGAGAGACACTCTGCACGTCTGACTTTTGTTGTTGGAGATTGAGGAGTTTGCCTCGGCCGATCTCAAGATCTCGTCTTAAGATCTTGAGTTGTTCGCCAACGGTGAGTATGCCATCTTCAACACGACCACCCATCACATAGGTGTTTTTTTGCACGCTGAAGAGTTTAAGTATTTTTGCCCGGCCAGTTTTTTGTTCTATCTCTGTGGTGGGGATCCGTGCCTTCAGTGCACCCGCGAGCCACTCAGCAAGCTCATAGATGATACTAAACGTTTTAATTTCGACCCCGAGACGGAGGGCGAGCTCTTCTGCGGCGCGTTCGACAGTGACATTGAAACCAAGAATGATTGCATTTTTGGTAGCATGGATATTTTGTACATCACTGGCACTGATGGTGCCAACGCGTTTATCGATGACGCGCACCTGTACTCGATCTGAAGTGAATTTTGCGAGCTCGTGCTCAATAGCATCGATGGTACCGAGTGTATCGACTTTAATAAGGATCGGGATCAAAGGGAGGGACATGTCTCTGCGCATTTCTGTAGGAGGTGCTATCACTGCGTCTTTGATTGCTGTCTCGGCCTCTTTTTTATTTTTCACCGTGTAGAAGGTGTTGCCGATCTGTGGAATGGCACTAAAGCCAACGATACCAACGGGTTGTGATGGATACGCGATGTTGATGGCCTTTCCGTTCCAATCTTCCATGATACGCACCGGTGCAAAGGTCTCTCCCGAGACAACATACTGACCGCTCGATAGGGTGCCATTGGTGAGGAGGAGTGTTGCGTGCGTGCCACGCTTTTGGTCGAGGTTTGCTTCGATCACTTTTCCTACTGCGGGCGCTGTCTCATCACCCGTGAGTTCAGCGAGTTCAGCCGCGAGGAGCACAACATCAAGAAGCTCACTCACTCCCGTACCGGCCTTTGCAGAAATGGCCACCCACGGAATGTCGCCACCCATCCCTTCAATGTATATTTCGTTCTCAATCAGACTTGCCTGTGTTTTAGGAATGTCTGCACCGGGTTTGTCTATTTTATTAATAGCAACGATGTAGGGGATGTTCGCAGTCTTGATTGAGGTGAGGGCTTCGAGTGTCTGTGGCTTTACCCCATCCTCCGCAGATACCACAAGGATGGCGATATCTGCAACGTCCGCTCCACGCAGACGCATTTTTTGGAATGCTTCATGCCCGGGTGTGTCGAGAAAGGTTATGGGTTTTACATCACCATCGCCTGTGGTATGAGAGACGACATACGCAGAGAGATGTTGGGTAATACCGCCCGCTTCGGTACGCGGTGTGTGTGCACTGCGAATATAATCAAGCAACGTCGACTTGCCGTGATCAATATGTCCCATGATCACCACGATGGGCGGGCGGGGCGTCGCTGTTTTTTTGGGGTGTGTGTCAGGCATAGTAGTATTCTATACGTCTACGGGCGTGCTGTTGTACCCGTTTTTCCCACAGACAAATACGGGTGATAGGTACTCACTGGGGATCCATTACGGGTGTAGTGTAGCACAGATACGCTGTTTTTTCAGCTTTTTGTTGCGTCTGTGGTAGTTTGTGTAATGATTGTGTATATGAACGTATATACGTATATTCGACGTCTGTTTCTGGTACGACGACCGGAGCCACGAGTGTATCTTGATTATGCCGCGGCAACGCCCGTGTGGCGTGAGGTGCGAGACGCGATGGCGCCGTATCTGACAGAGATTTTTGCAAATCCGAGTGCAATTCATGCAGAAGGGCAACGTGCACGTGAGGCCGTGGACCATGCACGTGCGCGACTCGCAACACTACTCACGGTGCGCCCTGAAGAGATCACGTTCACGAGTGGTGGCACGGAAGCAAACAATCTCGCACTCTTTGGCACGGTCGAGGCGGCACTCGCAAGAGGTGCGTACCCGGGCGATATTGACATCATCAGCACGGCGGTAGAACATCCGTCGGTACTTCTCGCGTTGAGCGCACTACAGCGACGTGGGGTGACCGTGCACTATGCACGTGTTGATTACGAGGGATTGATCGACACTGCGCATCTCGTGTCACTACTGTCTCCGAAGACACTGCTCGTGACGTTCGCCTATGTCAACAGTGAGACGGGGGTGGTACAAGATGTACGAAACACTGTGCGGGCGATTACTCGCGTTGGAGAGACTAGCACTCGTCCGTATGTACACATCGATGCGAGCCAAGCACCCCTGTGGCTCTCGTGCGCGATGGATTCACTCGGCGTTGACCTCATGACACTTGATGCGGGGAAGTGTTATGGGCCGAAAGGCGCCGGTGTGTTAGTTCACAAGCGCGGGGTGCCAATCCAACCGCTCCTTTTTGGCGGTGACCAAGAAGGTGGGTTACGTCCAGGGACGGAGAATGTATCACTGATTGTGGGATGTGTGGAAGCACTCTGTCGTGCGCAGGACGGACACCACGAGCGTGCACAGCAGGTTTCGGTACTGCGAGACACATTGTTTGACGAGATTATGACAGAGATTCCTGAGGCAGTATGTAACGGTTCCCGACACAGGCGTGTCGCCAATAATTGCAATATATCTATTCCCGGCATTGATGGTGAGTTTGCGGTGGTTTCGCTCGATGTACAGGGCATTGCCGCGTCGACACGAAGTGCGTGCGCGGGTGGGAAGGGAGGTGGTTCACATGTAGTGGCTACAATGACGGGGGATCACGAGCGCGCCAATAACACAATCCGGTTTACCCTGGGTGAGGAGACGACGGGGGAGGAGATTCACCGTACGGTGTCGGCGCTTGCTAGACACGTACACAACAGTTGTACAAGCATTGACTCTAATACGTAATAATTGCACTATAGGTGTCAGAGGGGGTATGATACTGTATATATATGCCACCATTTCAAAATTTCACTTCAAAAGCAAAAGAAGCGGTGCGAAAAGCACATGAACTCGCTATTGAGCGTGGCCAAAATCATGTCAGCCCCGTGCATCTGTTTGCGGCGCTTGTTATGCAAGAGGAGACGGCAGTGATCTCTCTGCTAGATCGTGTGGACGTGGACGTGATCGTACTCACGGACCTACTCCTTGAAGCGCTGGAGGGTTCAGAGTCAGGACAGACGATCTCACCATCGTATCAGCTCTACCTTACCCCAGACCTTGCCTCTGCACTTGAAGCGGCGGGTCGTATTGCCCAAGAACTCGGGGATTCATATATTGGTGTGGAGCACCTCTTTCTTGCGGTTCTCGATCATCCGGGTCCTGCGATGGAGATGATTCAACATGTGGGCATCGATAAACGAAAAATTCTCGCCACCCTGAAGGATATGCGAGAGAAGAATGTGCAAAATGTTGGGTCAACGAAGAAACACCGTGCGTTGACACGATATACACGCAATCTCACGAAACTTGCGCAGGAAAATAAACTTGACCCGGTTATTGGTCGTGACTCAGAGATTCAGCGAGTGATTCAGATTCTCTCCCGCAGAACGAAAAATAATCCTGTACTCATTGGCGAAGCGGGAGTAGGGAAGACCGCGATCGCAGAAGGGCTTGCCATTGCGATTGCGCAAAATGCTGTTCCCGATTCTATTAAACAAAAAGAGTTACTCTCTCTTGATTTAGGGTTGTTGATCGCGGGCACGAAGTTTCGTGGTGAGTTTGAAGATCGTCTCAAGGCGATCATGAAAGAAGTCGAACAGGCACAAGGTGGCGTGATTCTTTTTATTGATGAGTTGCACACGATCGTTGGTGCCGGCGGCGCTGAAGGCGCGATGGATGCGTCAAATATGCTCAAGCCCGCGCTTGCTCGTGGTGAGTTGCGTGTGATTGGTGCGACCACGCTGAAAGAATATCAAAAGCACATCGAGCGTGATCCTGCTCTGACGCGTCGTTTCCAATCAGTGTACGTGAATGAGCCGTCACAAGAAGATGCGATTGCAATTTTGCGTGGACTTGCCGAGAAGTATGAGATTTTCCATGGCGTACACATTACCGATGATGCGATCACGAGTGCGGTCAATCTTTCATCTCGCTACATCAGTGATCGATTTTTGCCTGACAAGGCAGTGGATCTTATTGACGAGGCGGCGTCTGCACTGCGTATCTCGCTTGAAAATAAACCTCCAGAACTCGAGGATGCAGATCGAAAGGTGCGTCGTCTCGAGATCGAGAAAGAAGCACTCAAGAAAGAAGATACAACACTACATAAGCACACGCACGCACCACGATTGAAAGACATTGAGGCAGAAATTGCGGAGCTCAAAGAGCGCACGTCGGCGCTTGAGACAAAATGGAATAATGAAAAAGATGCACTCAATGAGATGCGTCAGATGAAGAAAGAACTGGAGGGCCTGCGTCTCGAGGCTGATTCTGCGGAAGCAGTTGCTGATCTCACTCGCGCGGCAGAGATTCGCTATGCAACAATTCCAAAGATTGAGAAAGAACTCGAACAGAAAACGGCAAAATTGAAGAAGCTTCAACACAATCGCCGTCTGCTGAAAGAGGAGGTGACCGAAGAGGATATCGCGGCGGTGGTATCACAGTGGACGGGGATTCCTGTCTCTCGTATGCTTGAAGCCGAAGCCGCAAAACTGTCACGGATGGAAGAAGACTTACAGCAACGTATTATCGGGCAAAATACTGCGGTGCGCCTAGTCTCCGACGCAGTGAAGCGTTCGCGCGCAGGGATTGCAGACCCCCATCGACCAATCGGCTCCTTTCTCTTTTTGGGTCCGACGGGAGTGGGGAAGACCGAACTCTCGCGTGTACTTGCGTCATTTATGTTTGATGATGAACGGGCGCTGATTCGCGTGGATATGTCCGAGTACATGGAGAAACATTCCGTATCAAAGATTATTGGCTCTCCGCCGGGGTATGTTGGCTATGATGAGGGGGGAGCGATCACAGAGCTCGTGCGTCACCGACCGTATTCGGTTATTTTGCTCGATGAGATTGAAAAAGCACACCCTGAAGTGTTTAATATTCTTCTCCAAGTGCTTGATTCTGGACAGCTGACCGATGCGAAGGGTCGTAAGGTGAACTTCAAGAATACCGTCATCATCATGACGTCAAACATTGGTGCGGAACACATTGACCGTATGTCACAATTCGGCTTTTCAAATGTACATGATGAGACCTCTCAGTATGGGCATGCAAAAGAAAAGGTACTGGAGTCACTGAAGCAATACTTCCGACCTGAATTTCTCAATCGTCTCGATGAAATTATCATCTTCGATATTCTCTCGAGAGAAACAATCCGGACAATTGTGGGAATGCAAGTGGATATTGTCCGTGAACGGTTGCACAACAAAGAGATTGAGCTTACGGTGTCAGAAGAGGTCCTTGAGTTTCTCGCACAGCAAGGGTACGATCCAAAGTTTGGCGCGCGTCCCCTCAAGCGCTTGATTCAATCAAAGATCCTTACGCCCGTTGCCTCGATGATGGTCTCCGAAGGTATGCTCCAGGGTGGTACGGTATCGGTGACGATGAAGAACGGCGAATTTAGTTTTGACGTGAAGCGCAAGAAAACCCGGGCGCGGAAGGCAAACGGGATACGGCATGAGAAGAAGGAAGTGGTGGGTGTAGCATAAAGTCTCAAAAGTATGAAAATCCTAAAAATACTATTGCTCATCATAATCTTCCTAGCCATTGGTGTTGGAATCACAATAATCTTTATTGAGGAAAAAATTCAGCTTACAAAAGAAGAAGAAAGAGTATGTAATTCTGAGGCCGCTCGCACGTTGGCATCGATTCACTTCGATCATCCTCTACAGCGTCTTATGACACTCAAGCAGGTCATCACTGGGAGAGACGGAGGCAGACTTGATGTGAGTGGTTACACAATATTTGGAATTGAACTGACTCGAGCCAAAATTCCATGCGGAGAGCTCAGCTCGATAATAACCGTCAAACAGTTTGGTATATAAACAAAAAAACCGCCAAAGGCGGTTTTTTTGTTTTTAAGAAATCGTATTACACCACAAACGTCAACGCCTTCCCATTCTTTGCACCACGGCCCGTTCGGCCGATGCGATGGACGTAATCTTCATACGTTGCAGGAAGGTCGTAGTTGATGACATGGGAGACATCATCGACATGAATGCCGCGTGACGCCACGTCTGTCGCGACGAGTACCTGTACCTGTCCGTCCTTGAAGCGATTAAGGGCTCGTTGTCGTTGTGGGTGAGACTTGTTCCCATGGATCGATTCAGCGGTAATCCCTGCATGGTTGAGTTGGGTACCCAATTTTTCCACACTGTGTTTCATTGCACCGAAGAGTAGTACTCGTGAGTACACACCCTTTTCTTTTAAGAGATCAACGAGAACCGTAAACTTATCATTACTGCCATAATGGACGACATCTTGTTCAATATTTGTCGTGATATCCTTCTTCTTCACTGACACCACGATTGGATCATGCAAGAAATCATGAATGAGCGCTTCGATGTTGCTTGACATCGTTGCTGAGAAAAAGAGTGTCTCGTGTTTTGTTGGAATGTCTTTGAGGATCTGTTTCATGTCGGCGATAAATCCCATGTCGAGCATGCGATCTGCCTCGTCGAGCACAACCGTTGAAATAGTCGCAGGTCGGATCGCGCGACGATCGATGAGATCCTGCACACGTCCGGGTGTGCCAACAATGAAATGATTTTTTCGTTTCAGTGATTGTATTTGTGGGCGGATATTGGTCCCTCCGACACAGATACTCGAAAAGATTTTCATGCCGAGCGAGAGCTTCTTCAGCTCCTGTTCGATTTGAATCGCGAGTTCGCGCGTGGGTGTCAAAATCAGTGTCTGGCGATCATACGCCTTGAGGGTGAGGTTAATGAGCGGAATGAGGAACGCAGCAGTTTTGCCGGTGCCGGTATTCGCGAGCCCCACGACATCTCGTCCCGCAAGAATATGCGGGATGATCTGATCTTGGATTGGTGTGGGTGTTTGGAGCTTTGCCTCCATGATCGCCGAAAGCAGTGGTCGTTCGAGTTGGAAATCTTGAAATCGATGCGTTGGTGTGTACACCTCCTCGGCGACGGTGCTGACCGGATTGCGGTTGATAAATTGCGACACGTCGAAGGTGGACATTTTTCGTCCACCACCACGGCCGGATGGCGCTCGTCGAGCACCACCAAAACGGCTCTGCGGTGCAGATCGATGCGGTGATCGTCCATCAGTACTTGGTCGACTGGTAGATCGTCCCCTCTGTCCACTGCTGTGGCGGGTAGACGATGAGTAACTACGGCTTCCTCGTGAGGAAGGACTCCGACTTGGTCGGGTTTGGGTATAAGTCATGTATATGTGTTAAGAGAGCACACGAAACATCAGAAAAAAGTGAATGATGTGTGGGTATGCCCTAGGGCCTTGTGTGCAGGTATAATCCGAATCATCTGTTCTTGCAGGGTATTCGCAGCTCAAGAGCCCTACACGAGAATCTCAAGTTGCCCGTATGATACTACAGAAGCCAATATAAGTCAAGTTTTTAGACCTGTTGATTTTTTCTTGCTTGAGCGCTTGTTTTTGCAGGCTTCCACCCTCTCGCTTGTTGCATCTTAGCGTATGCATCATTGATGATGCGACTGATAGCTGTCTTCTGCTTTGCCACCTCTGGATCTTGCTCACCGTCTGGGTGGTACTTTTTTCGTAGGAGTCGCCACGCTTTGTGTGCCTCTGCAGAGGTGGCATCTTTCCTGAGTCCAAGTACTGCATATGGGTCGAGTTTTTCCCAATGGTCAATATTCAATTGTAACTTTTCTGTTTCTTTTTGTCCTGTTGCTTTTATCTCCTCGGTTTTTTCAGTTTGTCCTGAGTTGTTCTCTGGGGGAGGTGGGGGAGTGGGTTCTGCTTCTGCACGTCTTCGAGGATTTCGAACCCTCTCTAACGGGGTTCTTCCCATCACGGGTATGAACGCGGGGGGTAGAACATCTGCAGAGGCTGGAGCTGGAGGAACAGGATCTAATACTTCAGGTATCGTGGTGGGGCGCTCTGTGATATTAGTGATAGTCGTAGAGCGAGATACCGGCACCTCCGTCGCGAGCTGTGGTATTCCAGAGCCACTGTGTGTTGCGAGAACCGCAAACCGTGCTGTACCATCTGGCATTTTTCCGACGACCTGTCCAATTTCTGCAAATTTTCCTTTAAATTCCACTTTCCCATCAGCACCTTTACTGAAAAACATTTTTCCTATCTCGCTGTCTGGGTTGATCGAAATTTTCCCATCGGCTGTTATGGGGACTTCAACGACGTGTGATTGTGTATTACGGCTTAAAGACAAGAGTAATTTTAATTTACCGGCCTTTAGCTCATTTTGGATGTTGGGCGACAGAGCTCCACGCGCAGATGAGCCTCCAGTAGCCATCCTGTGTATGTCAAAGGCGTACCCACCTTGTGGATCTATCCCCGTGCCTTTTTCACCACCCCATTGTAGTTTTAATTCATTTTTGTCAGCTATAGAGGTTTTATTGTCGTACCAGGTTCTGTGAATTTTCTGAAAGAGCTCTGGATGAGCTTCGGTGAATTCCTGTGAAGTCACGGTAACACTCTCTGTTGCAGTGATTGACTTCATTACCTCAGTCACTTCCATGCCGCGTGCCTTCAACATGTCCCGTGACTCTTGGAGAAGTCTGCCATCAGTTCCAAAGTGAACATCGGTGACTGGCGCACTATTTTTGAAGACTGTAAATGTATGTTCCGGTGCGCCCGGTGTTGCTACCATGTCGATTTTCCCTGCTGTGTACGTGACTGTTGGACCTTGTGGAGTATGTAATGTTGCCATCGCGGGAGTTCTATCACCTTTCCACCAGCCACGGAGACCTTCGAGTGCAGTGAGGCTTTGAGGATTTGGGTTGTTGTCCATACCGATCGCATGTTCGAGTAAGCCAACCTTCTCATTACTGACAAATGCCGATGCTTCTTGCCCGAGGGCACCGATCGTGAGACCGCTCAGAACGGCTATTCCTACAGTACGTCCCACCCTTCTGTTCTTCATTTTTTTGAAGATTTCGTCCTTCTTCTCCATACTTTCATCGCCGTCCTCTCGTAATTGACGAGTTTGTTCAGTCACCGTTGAGGCTACAAAGGTGTCAAAGGATGTACCGGGTGGCAGTGTAATGGTGCCATCAGTAACTTTTTGACGGAGCGCAACCTTTGCTTCTGCGCAGGCGATATCGAGTGCCATACGTTCCTGTTCAACTGATTTGAAGTCTGAGTAGGCAAGCAGGTCGATGTGCTCTGTATCGGACAGCAGAATGCGCGATCGTGCTTCGGAGAGGGCATTGAGTGCGGCATAGAACTCTTCCTGAGTGTTCACCTCACTCGAGAGACTTTTGATGGATTCAGTGAGTGATACGGCGGAGACGGTCTTATAGATGGCCTGTTCCATCTGTGTACGACGCTTCATGTCCGGATCCATCTCTTTCCCTTTCGCTCGTTCTCTGGCGTGTTGACGCCTCTCATCTTTTACTTTTCGGTTTTCTCTTGCTCCCGCTATGACTCCCCCATATGCTGCTGATAGCCCCAATGTTCCCCATGCGAGCACACGACTTCTGGCGGCACTTTGTGACAGCCTGACGCCGACTGCATAGGCGATAGCGACGCCAGAGGCAATAGTGGTTTCATTGACCAAGCTACCCAACTTTGTTGACTGGATTTTTTCAGCAATACGATCGCCGACAGTGTGCTGTGCTTCTGTACGTACTCCCAGTTTTGCTTTCCCGATTACGAGTTCAATCTCTGTATCTATGTCTTCTATGCGTGCACCATGTTCCACTGCATTTTTTGCATTTTGCGCGATCTCACAGATGCTGTCGGTGTGATTGACAGCCTGCTGTAGTTGTTCACCACTCAGACCGGTTGCTGCAGCAATAATTCTATGTCGCTCCTCGGTAAAAGAGGCATCATCTATACTGCCACTGGCATATTCTCGGATCAAGGCGCGAACTTCGGTATTGAGCGTACTATTTGTATCAGTCTCGATTGTTCGCTTTTCTCCTGCATGGATGATGTCCTCGTCTTCATATTCTTGTATAAAGCGATCAATGACAGCGTTCATTGCTTCGGTATGTGCAGATTGCTCCGCGCCTTCTCCCACATAGAGATTACCCGACGCAACGATATCTTTTTTTGCAAGAGCGATTTCTTTTTGTCGGTAGTATTCACGAGCAAGATTATGTTTCCAGATCTTTTGGAACACCCCCTTAAATCCTTTGAGCTCTGCTTTTGAGGCAGTCATCCGCTCATCCGCCATATCACGAGCCTGTTCTTCGAGCGCACCGCTGGTGTCGATGATCGCGACACGTTGTTTTTTCTTTTTAGGTGCTCCCTCGTTTGTTGTGACCAAGTTTTGTTCTTCTGGTGGCAGCTGGGATGGTACACGTACCAAAGCATTTGTTTCAGTTGGCACATTTTCTGGTGGGAGTGGTACTTTTGTCTCAGTAGCTTCTGCTCCAGCATTC
Source organism: uncultured Candidatus Saccharibacteria bacterium (assembly GCA_964614265.1). Lineage (GTDB taxonomy): Bacteria > Patescibacteriota > Minisyncoccia > Phycocordibacterales > UBA918 > JACQKD01. The sequence goes on from CAZTKT010000002.1 coordinate 35,589, forward strand.
GCGGCATCTTCTGCTGGTGGGTGAGGCACGGTATCAGGACCCTCTACTGGTACCCCCTCCTTTAGATCAGGGCTGGCGGTGAGAGGTGTTTCGCTGACGATTGTGAGATTGCCCTCGGGAGAGATCTTGAGACGAGCCTTCGGGTCTCTAGATTGCAATTGGAGTTCTTTTGTGAGAGCTCCTTGTAGGGTCGAGAGATGCTCTTCTATCTCTTTAATTCTACCTCGGCCGGTTACTTCCGGCATATCAACGGTAATTCCTCCACTGGGAGTGTTTATGAGCATACCGGCAGCAGATATTTCGCCACCAAAGAATCCTTCTGAAGCCAACGTGGCACTAAAAAAAATCCCACTTGACGTCTGGGTGATCTCGATTGTTTGGAGTTTTGCTCGTCTAGGTCTACCCTCAAGTGTTGCACCAATAATACCTTTCAGCACTTCCATATCAACCAGAGATCCCTCAGGTCCCTTTTCTTCGGTGGGTGTTTGCTCTTGCGCGCGAGCTTTTCTTGCAGATTCAAATCTCATAGAGATGTTAGGCTACAGCGTTTCCTACATAGATATCCTTCAGTCGGACGAGTGCAGTTGCAACTACTTCATCAAGATTAGCGATGTGTGCTTGGCAAAAAGTTTGGATTTCTGTTTCATCTCCGATATCGAGTTTTTTTTCAAACTCCTCAAGGTGTTCTGCAGGCATATGCGCAAGGATTTCAGCATTGATCATATTTTCCGCTCGTTCGACAAGGTCTGCACGCAATTGGTCTCGCACTTCGGTAGGGAGGTCGGCGAGCTCTTTTTTTTCTTGCAGTAATGTATCGGCAAATGCTTCAAGAGTGTGTTCCATTGCAAACATATTATACTAGTAGCTACTCCTCTTTCCTTGCACCAGTATACTTCCTCTGAGGGGGGGGTGGAATAGCTGTTGTCCACTTTTCGAATCCCGCCCGGGCTCGAACAAAACACACAAAATGACCTAGACATTCGTCCAAGTCATTTTGCTCTTGTGCGCCGAAATGGAGATGGTTCGAACCTTGTGTCTGGTACACATAGAGACATAGTGCCCTGAATATATGTTGGTCGCTGTCGTGTGCTAGCTAGTAGTCGTAACTGGCTCTGAACTTGGGGGGATGTTCTGAAAGCCATAATAATAGAAAACCAAGCTAGTATCAAATATTTTTTATAGTTATACATTGGAGAAAAAAATAAAGAAGATTATAATAGTATAACTATATGCAAACAAAAGTTCCTATCACAATTCATCTTGATGGTACAGGAGTCCAAGATGGTTCAATTTTGATAGAAGACCTAGTACCGGCATTACAGGGCTTTTCTAGTGCTTATGGAAAAATTGCAAGTAATTACTCTCAAGATTTAAATCATAACATTAGAGTTGAGTCATTTAAACCTGGTAGTTTTATTGTTAGTTTGTCTACAACAATACTTGAATATAAAGATGCTCTTAGTGCTACAGCAGATGCAATGTCAATTGTTGGCGGTGTTGGTGTAAGTGGTACGGTTGTTTATAAAGTTATTGATTATGTAATAAAAACCCTCAGTGCTAAAAAACATATCAAAAATCAGCCATATACTCAACAAGTAAATTATAATTCAGGTAATGTTGTAATAATCAATGCCGACAATGTTGAATTAACTGTGCCATTAGAAGTTTATCAAATAGTGAAAGCTAGAACTATTGATGCGGACCTCAACAAGATTGCGTCACTAATTGACGAAGAAAATATAAAAGAACTAAGTATAACTTATGAACGAGATGGTGAAATAGTTTCTGAAACAATAGACACTGATTCAAAAAAGTATTTTGATATGGATGATAAAGTAGTTTCTGAAACTAAAGACTCTTGGATAACTTGCAAGATAAATTCTTTAACTAAAACAACTAATCGTGGACAGGCATATTTACCTGATGGTACGAGAGTGGGTTTTAAATTGGCTGGAGAAACACCCGATAATCTATATAAACATTTTGCACATAAGGGATGGGTAAAAATGTACTGTAAGGTTAAGCTAGATGAAAGTTTAAAACCAATTGAACTTGATGTTTATGATATTCAACAAATAGAGAATGAATTACCTTTTAAAAAACCTGAAGAAAATATAGGGTAGTGATATAACATAAAAAGCTTAAACGAAAAAACAAGCGACTTTTCGCCTGTTTTTTTACCCTGCTCCGCATCGTGAACAACGTTAGAACCATTTTTGAGAGGGAAAATGGGTATATCTACATTCCAGACCTACGGACACAGGGGCAGATTTAGTTTATTGATCCAAAACTGTGTGATGGTGTAAACTATTTATTATGGAAGACCTATCCAACTACGACAAGCTTCGCGAGGATGCTCAAAAACTGTATGGCGGTACACGTTCTATTTTGTCGCCTGCTCTGAACGAACATGTACACTTTACCGCAGAAGGCTTCAACCACATCATTTTTAAAGGTTCACGAAGTGAGCGAGAACGCCCATCACAAATACTACGTTTCAAACTACTGCCTCGGGCAATCAAACTGATAGGATACTCTACAACCTATCAGGAATATGAGGAAACCATCAAACGATTTGAAGTTAAAAGTCACAAGAAGAGAATACTAAAAGCAAAGCCAGTGAAGTATTGGGGCATCATTGCTATTACCGATGGACGCAAAATAAAAGTCATTCTCCGTAAAATTGGCGACAACGGACAGTTACACTTTTGGAGTATTGTGCCAGCGTGGACTACAAATAAATATCGAGATATGAAGCTCTTTAACACCATGAAAGGCAACCCTGATGAGGATTAGAAAACAAAAAACACCACCTTGTAGATGGTGTCCTTTGTTGTGCCTGCCTTCGGCTTATGTATTAGCCGAATAGGGCTGACGCCCCACAAGCACCTGCCCACTATATACCAGAAAAGATGAACGGACAATGAGTGTGTACACAGTGTCCTCAGGAGGATTTGAACCCCAAATCTGGCGTTCAGAGGACGCTTGCTTTTAAGCGTTGCATTGATTCGATACTATCTTTTTTTACCCCACCCCGCTACTCACTATTTTGCTTATCATAAATACAGCACGAAATGAAGCTCTTGCCTCTGTTCGTACACACTGGCTCCGTTCAATGGACGATGTTAGAACCTGTTTGGTAGGTGGCACCTCCCGCTACCCCTCAACTAGGACAGTTGTTAATAATGAATAATACTCCGAAGG
>CAZTKT010000003.1:0-35678 GCA_964614265.1 uncultured Candidatus Saccharibacteria bacterium
ATGATAACGCAACACCAATCAACACTCTGCAAGGGTTTTTAGACAGGCTCTAGGTCCGTACCTAACGGACGTGTTCCTGAAAAAAGAGCATGGGGGCACACGCGCGCAAGAAACAGAACGGATCTGTTTCTTCAGAATGAACGATAGGGTATACTGGAGTCCGTGAAACACCGTATGGCAGGATGGATACTCAGCGGATTGAGTCTCGCGGGTATTCTGTGCCTATACTTCTATATAACACAATCGAGTAGAACTGTGGATCCTGTTGCTACGACACAAGAGTCAGCCGTGCATACTGCTCTCGTGAGCGACCCCCTGCCGTTTCCCGCTGATGAATGGGGGCCTGAATTTCTCCTCTCATTTCGTGCAGGTCCTTCATATCTGCGTCCTGATTTGGTAATCGATCTTCCTCCCCCTCCAACTTCAGCTTCTCGCCAGACAGCAGATGAAATAGCGTACCTCCATTCACTTGAAAGGAAGAGAACTCCAGAAGATCAGCTGATCAGAGCCAAGGAGTATGTTGACTTCCTCCCCCCGTTTTTAGCATTAGTTGATAGTGCGACCACAACAAAACCAGAAACATTTAGTCTGATGAAGCGAGTGTCCAATGAAATACTTTTTTTCACTCTGCGTGAAAAATGGCACTATCAGCGAGCACGACCGTATCACGTAGACCCGACTCTGACTACAGATGTCCCTCGTCCTCCTCACGCATCGTATCCCAGTGGGCACGCGGGGCAATCACACGCTATTGCACTCCTACTCTCCGCATTGGATCCACCGCACACAGCGCAGTATTTGGCGTATGCCGACATGGTCGGGGCACATCGTGAACTCGGTGGAGTACACTATCCGAGCGACACTGTGGCGGGGGTCAGTCTTGCTGATCAGGTCATGCCACTGTTGTTACAGAATCCACAGTTCAGCGCTCTGTTCAAGAAGGTGCAGGCAGATGAGTGGTAGTCCACAGAATGGTTGAAAGCGCACACCACTGATCAATAGAGAGGTCTTCTCCGCGAATGGTGGGAAGGATGGAGAGGGTCTCGCAGGCGTGGAGAAGGATCTCTTTTGGGAGGATCACACTGAGATTTACAAGAAGCTGTTTCCGTCGTGAGGAAAATCCCGCATGGACGATCCTAAAAAACCATGCTTCAGTAAGGATGTGAAATCGTGCTCTTGAGATATCCTCGATGAGGAGAATGGCACTATCTACCTTGGGTGGTGGCGTAAAATTACCTCTGGGGACGGTACCAACATACCGCGGTGTCCCGTAGACCTTAACGGCTAACGAGAGCAACGACTCTTTTTTGCTCCGAGCAATACGCTCCGCGACCTCCTTTTGTACTAAAAATACGATGCGTTGTGGCTGGTGGGCGCTTTCAAGCGCAGTACGCAAGAGCATGCCAGAGAGATAGTAGGGGATGTTTGAAATTATGCTATAGGGGAGATCTGCGGGCACAAAGGCAGTGAGTGCCTGATCGCGCACATCAGCGTGGTGCACGGTGAGTGTGCCTGCGTCGATCGCAGAGGCAAATCGTTGGGTGAGAGTTTTCACCATACGGGCGTCTGCTTCGATCGCAATCACCCGGGCACCGACGTTGAGGAGGCCCTCAGTGAGTGCGCCGGTACCCGGGCCGATCTCAAGTACGATATCTCCGTTCTTGAGGTGTGCGGAGGCAATTATTTTGGTCACCACATGCGGGTTTTTGAGAAAATGTTGCCCAAGTGATTTTTTAGGTGAGAGATCCATAGGTGTTACTCGAGATAGACGGTACGCTCAAACCCAGATTGCGCAACGGGATTAGACTGATCAAGATGTTCCTCTTTGAGATCAAGAAGAAAGGTTGAGGGCGCATTGACGTGCTGGCTTCCAAAGATCGTACGCATCATTGCGTAGGATAAAAACACTTTTTTCTCGGCGCGAGTGAGCGCAACATAAAATAGTCGCCGCTCCTCTTCCGCATCTCGACCGACCCCTCCCCTCCCCTCATTTTCGGGAAGCTCGTGCGGAAAGAGTCCTTCCTCAAGACCGGTGATGCACACGTACGGAAACTCAAGCCCCTTTGCGGCGTGGACGGTCATCAGTTTGACTGTCTCCACTGCGCTCTCTCCAGTAGTTGCGAGTTCATCTTGGTCACTTTGTAATGCGGCGCTTTCGAGGAGTTGTGTGAGCGCATCCTCTGGAGTGAGCGTACCATCGTGAGAATCATAGTGCGTTGCGAGCGAGACTAATTCTCGAAGATTCTCGAGACGCTCTTGCTCCTCCTCGCCACCATCTTTCAGTGACGCCTCGATGCCTGTGTGGGTGATGATGTACCGGAGTGTTTCGGAGGCCGATGTGGTGCGGGCGTGCTCGGCGATGTCGTCCATGAGAGTGTAGAATTGTGCAACTTTCTGTGCGGTAGCTCCGGTGAGTGAGTCTCGTCGTTTCTCGAGGAGCTTGATGAGTGTTACTTTCCCGATTCCGCGCGGTGGCACATTAATAATACGTGCAAGATCGCTGGTGCTCTCTGGATTCAGTGCAAGTCGAAGGAAGGAGAGGACATCCTTGACCTCCCTTCTCTCGAAGAAACGGACACCCAACATTTGATATGGTATGTCAGCAGTGAGAAAGGCTTCTTCAAGGACGCGCGACTGAAAATTAGTTCGAAATAATACGGCAATATCAGCGGGTGATACCCCGTCAGCAATCAGTGTCGCGGCAGTCTGTGCGACAAACTGCGCCTCATCTGTCTCATTGTATGCGATGTAGAGGGAGAGTGGCTCCCCGCTAGGATTGGTGGTGAAGACGACTTTTGGCACCCGATTTTTATTTTTTTCGATGATGGTGTTTGATGCGGAGACAATCGTTTGTGTCGATCGATAATTTTCTTCCAAAAGAATTATTTTTGCGCCGGGGAAGTGTCGTTCGAATTGCATGATGTTGTTCATGTCGGCACCACGCCAGCTGTATATATTTTGATCAATGTCTCCCACTGCACAAATATTTGCCCGCTCTCCCACAATTGCCCGAGCAATCTCATATTGTACTTTGTTGGTATCTTGGTATTCGTCGATATGGAGGTACTGGAAACGGGCATGATAGGATTCCCTGATATCAGCGTGTTCCCGAAGGAGAGTGAGTGTTTTTAAAAGAAGGTCATCAAAATCAAGGGCCTGTTCGTCCTTGAGAATCTGCTCATAGCGTTGCCACACTGTTGCGGCGACCTCTTCAGGGTATGACCCCGTCTGTTCACTAAACGTAGCGCGCGTATGCGCTGCCCCCTTTGCATGTGAGATGAGAGAAAGGACGCGTCGTGGTTCAAATTGTTTGTTTCCAAACCCCGCTTCTTCGAGGGCTCGTTTTATTGCGCGTTGTGAGTCACTTCGGTCATATATTGTAAATTGTTTACGTAGCCCGATGCGCTCGTGGTGCGTGCGGAGGATGCGGACCCCGAGCGCATGGAAGGTGGTGAGGAGGGGCAGAGTTTCCTGTGTCGCGTAGGTTGCCGGACCGTGGTGTCCGAGGAGTGTGAGGACACGCTCACGCATCTCCTTTGCTGCTTTGTTGGTAAAGGTGACGGCGAGGATCTGCTCTGGAGCGACCCCCTGCTCAATAAGGTGAAGGATACGATGAGTGATGACCCGCGTTTTCCCCGATCCAGCACCGGCGAGAATGAGGAGCGCGCCGTCTGTGGTAGTGACCGCCTCGCGTTGCTTATCGTTGAGGTCGTGTAGTGTCTGCGTGTGTGTATGCATGAGTGTGGTGTGTGAGAGACTATAACACAGTGTATTAATACAGAATATCTCCCATCGTATGTCAATGGGATGAGAAAGGACGCATCTATAGGGTGGTACGGGCAGCACGCACCCCTGTGGACAATCAATCGTTGACGCAGGGATGTGAGCGGGTACCATTGAGTCTTGGACACCTATTTCCGTTTATCCCGACAGATTTTGTTGCAACGCACGATACACGTATCTGTTCTGCAGGCAATCAATATGACAGTACACCAGTGGTGTCTCTAACATATAGGCGTTATTGAACTCAACACACAAGACTTCGAACCTCCATCGGTGCGTCCATTGGAAGCACCAAAGGAGGTTGGAATGACATATCGTTTTACAATGCGACTACTCCTCGTGGAGGCAGTGCCGGTGTTTGTACTTTTCTGCGTCCCATTTTTGGCGCATGCGGGCATGTTGTCAGCACTTTCTACTATGTTTAGTGTTGCTCACACACAAGCAGACGTGGTAGTACCGAATAATGCGCAGACGACCCCGTTACTCCAGGTGGCAGTCCATAGTAATCCAAACCCATCAAAGGGTGGGGGCGATATTATGGTGAATGAAGGCGCGCTTGTCCCCGACGTCGGACCGGGAAGTGCTAATGGTGCACTCGTGCTTCCCGCAAATGGTGAAATTAGTGTCTACGTCGTGCGCGAAGGCGATGCGTTGTCGCAGATTGCCGAGATGTTCGGAGTGACAGCAGACACTATCTTATGGGCAAACGATCTCAAGAGTGCCAATCTTATTAAGCCAGGCGACTCGCTCATTATTTTACCGGTTTCGGGCGTACGTCATGTGATGAAGGCTGGTGAGACAATGGCAGATCTTGCACGTATCTATGCGGGGAATGTCGGTGACATCGTCGCGTACAACGGACTCTCCTCAGAGAAAGATGTGTCCGTTGGCCAGACCGTGGTGATCCCTGGAGGAACTATTGCACCACCTCCTGCGCCAAAGAAAAAGAGTCAGAAAGGGCATGGAGCGCTTGTACTACAACAGTCTCCGGTATCCGCAGGATTCCTGGTTAACCCAGTTCCTGGTGCGATCAAGACGCAGGGTATTCATGGGTATAACGGTATTGATCTGGGTACACCAACTGGTACCACGGTGCATGCCGCGGCAGCAGGAACGGTCATCATTAGCAAAGATTCTGGCTGGAATGGGGGGTATGGAAATTATATTGTGATCAAACATCCAAACGGCACACAGACACTCTATGCACACTTAAGTACAAATGCGGTTGGTGTGGGACAATCAGTGTCGCGGAGCCAAGCAATTGGCGAGTCCGGCTCCACGGGGCAATCGACAGGTCCGCATCTTCACTTTGAAGTTCGTGGTGGTGTGAATCCGTTCTAAAAAATTACTTGATTAATGTAAAGGTGGAAAGCATTTGATCTCTGATCTCGCCATCTGCCGCCGTTAACACTATTCCAGAACCAACCGCTACTTCGTCCGATACTGACTCTGTTATCTCGGTTACTTTACACCGGCTGATGCTGAATAAAATACTTTCGTTCTCTTTGCGTGGGATTACCGCAACCTCGTCCTCACACAGATATTTATTACTGCCGTTGGTATAACTGGGTATGGAGACGACGTCGTAATGTGAGACCGGCTGGGCATCGTGTATGTACAGCGGATATGTGAAACCAACAAAGTCCTGTTTGTAGGGATTGATTCTTTTTTTCACCATTTCTTCCACCTCTGAAGCGCTGTACGGAACAGAAATCATTTCCACAGTAAATCGCCCTTTGGGGAGTGTGTTGACGTCCCCCACATATGCAAAAAATAAATTTTGATATGCATCGTCAAAATATTGATTACCGCCTAATGTATCAGGGTCAATATTTATGCGTTCAAAATAATTCTCTGGATACTTCACTTCAAACCCATATTTTTCATTTCGATATGTTTTCCAGTTCTCAGTGTCAGCACCGCTAAACGCGGTATGAGAAACCCGCTCTCCTATTGCGGCGGGACGAGTCTCCAGTTCTTGAATTTTGTTGCACTCCATGATGAGAGCATATGTCGCGATACTTGCGACGATGGTGGCAATGAGGACGGCAAGATACGGGTTAAGTTTTTGGTGGATCATCATAGGGGAAGGATATCACAGAAAGTCCCATCAAACACATCTCGTTTGGTGGGACGGAACTTGCAGTAGGAGTGGGAGATCAGAGCAACGGAGACGAAACCCCCAACCCGTTCGGGTTATATCGCCTAGCAAACCCTTCTTGTTGGAGTGGTTGTTTCTGACGAAACGACTTGGTGATATACTTCGCCGTACGCAGCTCCAGCTCCCCCTCCTGCTGACAATAGATACAAAAACACAACGGGTGGTCCATAAAATAAACCCGTTCTTCCTTCCTGAACAAAATGATTGGCTGATAACACCGGCCACAATTCAGAGTTAATAAATAGTGAACATCTGCCATCATTTACCCCCCCTCATCTTTGTTCCTCGAACATTCCGTATCACTTATACCACACTTCTTTCTTCAGTATAACTGTACATCAACCATCTAATTGTTGTGGTGCATCATTGTATGAGCATATATGATACTGATACAGTTATGTGTATCGCATTCGGTACTGGAGTGCCTCCAGAAGGTGTGAAGAAGTAATCTCAGCATCTTCTGCAAGGTCGGCGATGGTGCGAGCCACCTTAATCACCCGATGGTAACCACGGGGCGAAAGGTGTAGTTTTGTTGCCGAGGTTCGGAGTAGATCAGTAACATCGGATGAGAGATGGACGGTTTCATCAATATCACGTGCTGACATCTCCGCATTCGTGTGGGCGTTCCGTCCCCTGAGACGGTGCGCCTGTCTCTCCCGAGCATTCTGGACTGCGGTGCGGATCGTGCCTGTCTCATCTGTCAGAGAGCGTGCCTCTGAGAGTGTCTCATAGGGGACATGTGGCACATCAAGCCACAGATCAATACGGTCGAAAATTGGTCCTGATATTTTTTTCTTGTATGTCTCGAGTGTGGTTTCGGAAAGGTCAGTAGTATCGTCAGTATTCGCGCCCCCACGGTTTGGATTCATGGCGGCGAGTAAAATAAAATCCGCAGGGAAGAGTGCTGAGCCATTGACTCGTGAAATAGAGACAACGCGATCTTCAAGCGGCTGTCGGAGTGCATCAATGGATCGGCGTTCAAATTCGGGAAATTCATCAAGAAAGAGGACGCCGCGGTGTGCAAGTGTCACTTCCCCGGGTCGAGGGTGTGAGCCACCACCGACGAGTGCGATGTGCGAAGCTGTATGATGTGGCGCGCGAAATGGCGGAGCATGCATCACGGTGTTCTGGAGGAGGCCAGCGACCGAGTGTATGGCGGTCACATCGAGCGCCTCATCAATCGCTAGTGGCGGGAGGATACTTCTAAACGCCCGCGCAAGCATTGTCTTGCCGGTTCCCGGTGGACCCACCATGAGACTATTATGCCTTCCTGCGGCGGCAATGGTGAGACCACGTTTTGCCGCTTCCTGCCCGCGAATATCCTCAAATCGTACTTCACTCTGTTCCCACGTAGGTTGTATGGTGGTGTGCGGCGTCGGCGTGAGGCGCCGGTGATGTTCTTGTGTCGAATCACTGTGATCTACAACTTCTCGCAATGAACGCGCCGCAATAATAGTAACGCCAGGAATCAGTGCCGCTTCGGTCTCATTTTCAGCAGGAACGATCATTGTGTGATATCCGGCCTTTTGGCCGGCACGTACACACGATAGTATTCCGCGCACTGGGCGTAGTGTACCGTCGAGCCCAAGTTCTCCGATGAAGAGGGTGTGTTGGACGTCGGCATGCACCTCCCCTGCCGCAATGAGATAGGCGATGGCGATGGGGAGATCAAAAAGTGGTCCCTCTTTCCGTAAGTCGGCAGGCGCAAGTGAGATAGTGATCTTATGATTCTTACTCTTTGGTGATGGGAACCCGGAATTTTTTATTGCTGCGCTTACCCGATCACGTGCTTCTTCGACCGCTTTGCTCGCGAGACCGACAACAGAAAACGAATGGAGACCTCGTGCAAGGTCTGCTTCAATACTCACCACATGTCCTTCAAGTACGGCTGGTTGAGAGGTGTAGACGCGTGCGACTGCCATAGGTGCTTGTGGGATTCTTATTGCGAGAGCGTTGTCTCTGTATCCATATGTGCAGTGCAGGTACGTGCGGCAGGGTTGGCCTCCAAGCGATCGTCCTCAATCACTTCGTTCCCTACTTCGCAGACACCATATGCGCCGTCTTCTATTTTTTGCAGTGCACGGACGGTGTCATTATACTGTCGTTCGAGTTGTGCGAGCACCGAGGCACGTTCATCCCACTCCTCTACACGGTCGGCGGCGTCATTGAGATCGGGCTCCATCTCTTCAGGGTCTGGTATCGCGATCCAGTCCTTCTGATTTTTTGGATCATGGATACCGAGTGTTGTAAGTTCGGCAGTGACGTGTGCCAATGTCGTTGTGAGTAACTCTTTTGTTTTAGTAGTGTCTCGGATCATATAGCAACAGTATATCATAGGTATTTCTTACACGGCATCCCTATACTGGGGCTCCTTGGATTATTGTTGCTGGAGACGAGTAATGAGCTCAAGAAGTGCGTCCGAGGACGTGGTGAGGATCAGTGTCGTTTTATTGAGGAAGGCGTAGAGTATACGTTCCTTGCCTTCCTGGTCGTAGAGGATGCGGACGTCGACATTTTGGAGAGTGGTATCAACGAACTTCGCCCCATAGGGTGTTGCGGAAGTGAGTGGTTCCCCGAAGAGTGGTGTGAGATCCGTACTGATAAATGGTTCCCACTCGAGCATACCAGCAAATGCAGTAGTAAATTGTGCTGTCTTAAATATAAAGAACGGACTGGTGCCATTGTATGCGCCAAACATCATTTCCTCGCTGAGGTTGCGAATAAAGGATCCTGGAGCACGCGGGTTGAGGGCGGAGAAGAAGTCACTTGTGGCGACAGCGGATTTCATTGTGGCACTGTCCGTACCACTTAGGTAAATCTGTGTTATCCCCGTGCGCGTGCTACCAACACTCGTCTTTAGTGTTTCGAGTAAGGTGGCATGGTTCGTAGCGAATGGTGCCGGGACTTGAGAGTCAATAGCAATAAATGTTGCGATGTGCACAGCCTCGTCGTTTGTTTGGGGATGTGTTTTTGCGTACCAAAAGAATCCGAGTCCAGTGACCGCAATAATAGTGACCATAATAATTCCAGCGATCACAAATGGTCGTGCGGAGACAGATGATGGTGTGGAGCGCACAATGTCCTGTTTCTTTTCTGCACGTCGTATTGCCTCCGCTGCGATAATCTCGGTGATTGAGCGCTGGTGTTCGGCGACATCTTCGAGCGCATCACTACGATACGTATGGACGGGGGTCGCCTTTTTCAATACAAATTGTGGTGGTGTAAAGGCATGATCTCGCGATGGTGTAACCACAGGGGGTGTCTCATCAATGGGTGGCGCGTGCATCGTGAGTAATCTTTCGATCGCATCGTGTCGGCGCGCAGCCATCCCACTGCCCTCCTCTGGGGTTGGTTGTAGTGGTTCGGTGGGTACCGCAGATATTGGCTGTGGTGTAACCACAGGGGCAATATCGGAGACACCGTATGGTAAAGTCGTTGCGGGACGTCGCATCACCAATGGGGCCGACGGATGTTGCGCAGGTGCACGTGTTGGTTCAGGTTGCAAGGGCGTATATGTTTTTTTAGGATGCGTGTGTGTTGCCGTTGGCGCAACATCTCGTATGAGGATCTTGCTTGGGTGACTGGGCTCGTGTGTGGCCACTGAAACTGGTGGATATGCCGCACGCGCTTGTTTGATGCCCATTTGATCAGTACGTACTTGGTGTTGTGGATCATCCAGCGTTGAAGCCCATTGGGGCGCGCTTGGTGTGGCCAAACGTGCGACTGAGGATGATGTTTTTGTTGCCTGTGCCACGTCACGCGCAAAGGTACGCAGTTTTTCTACTACTGCATGACGATCATCCTGTGGCGCAATCGCGCTTTGCTTCCGCGCCGCGCCTATAGTATGTGCCCGTGTTTCTGGGGGCGGTAACGTTTGTTTTGTTGCCTGTGCTGGATTTGTAAGAGAGTCTTTTTGTTCAGCCACCCATGCGGTAAAGGACTCATTGAGCGCTTTCCCCAGACTCCACTGCTTTTTTTTCGTCTCGGTTATAATTGTTCCCTCCGGAGCCATACCGTGTGCTTCAGCCCTAATTTCAAATGGCGTATGCTGATCGGTTGGATGTGGATATGGTAGTGGAGGCATCACAATAGACAACGGAATTGTTCGTAGTGTCTGTCGTGCGGGTGCAGGCATGACGAGGACGGGGTGCATCCCTACGGGTTCCTTACGTACGGTGCTCTGTGGTGTTGGTGGTGATACTGTTGTCGGGTTGCCAAGAAAAACCCCGTTGTCCTTGGCAACAGCCACCTTTGGGAGCTGGCTCTGTGGCTCACTCGTTGGTGCTTGTGCGCGTCGTACATCATCCGCGAACGTCCGTATATGTCGTACGAGTGTCGATTTGTTACCCTGCTCAGTCATTGCAATCTAGTATCGCACAGCTCTTGAGTCTTTACGATCATCTATCGATGATAGTGTAGCCACAACCTTGTTTTTAGGGGTACATTTTTGCCTATTCCCCATGTACATCCTCTGAAGAATTTTCTCCTACGTCCTCACTGTCACCACCACCGATGTAATTCTGGAGTTGTTTTCGGAATCCCGTTTTTCGACTGATAAGGTACGTAGAAGGGTCCTCGTCCATATCAGTAAAATCATCAGCACTTTCACGTAACCGTGCAGATGACGAACGACCAAATGCGATGACCTCTACCTGACAGCCTTCTGCACGAATGTGCTCTACAAGTGGGACAAAATCCCCATCCCCAGTCGCAAGGATGATCGTATCAACTTTTTTTGCGTACTTGATCGCATCAAGTGCCATGCCAACATCCCAATCTGCTTTTTTCGCACCACCAAAAAATATCTGGAGATCTTTCGTTTTTGTTTCAATTCCTATTTTCCCGAGAGCCTCAAAGAACGCCTGTTCCTCGCCACTTTCTGTAGTGACTACATACGCAAGCGCACGCACCAGCTTCCTATCTGCGAGTGCCTGAGTGAGCACTGCACTGAAATTCACCTTTGAATGGTAGATATTTTTCGCACTATGGTAGAGATTCTGGGTATCAATAAACACAGCAACGCGTTGTTCTTTGTGTCGTACAATGCTCATATAAATAACTTAAAAACTATATATAAAAATAATAGTACCACCTCAATACCTGCACTTATGTGCAGTACGACATAGTGTGAATGTCTCGTGAATGTCTATGGGGAGTTGCATGCCCACACACGTCAGTAACACCCCCACTACCTCTCATAGTAGCATAGTCACGCTCGCAGTGTACTATTTCCTGAGCCCCAGTTTCTTGGTGATTGTTGCGTACGCACGCTTGTTGTGCTGCTCGAGATATTTAAGGTGTTTACGGCGGTCCGCGACCATCTGCAACAGCCCACGACGTGAGTGGATGTCCTTTTTATGTTTACGGAGGTGTGTGCCAAGCTCGTCGATTTGTTTTGAAATGAGCGCAACCTGCACTTCTGGTGAGCCAGTGTCAGTATCGTGACGTTTTACGTCTTTTATTACATTCTGTTTCTTTCGTGCGGTTAACATACGAGATGTGGTTGATTAAAGCATGATGGGGCTACTGATAGCGTAGTACTCCTCCTTCACTAGGGAGCATACCACATATTGACAAATTATGCAAGCGTGTTGTGTTTCTGGGCACTGAAGCCCTCAGTCAAGATATATCCTGGTATATCCTGGGTACTGTCACCCTGAGTGGGTACGGTGTACCCCCGTTTCTCCCTGAAAGGGTATACTGTACACACCAGATATGAATGTACAGGATCTCAAACGTCAGTTTCTTGAATATTTGGAGATTGAAAAAGGCCGCAGTCTGCATACTGTGGCAAATTATGATCGGTATCTTGATCGTTTTCTTGCCCATACAAAAGCAACGCGACCAGAAGAAATAACAGAGACTGCTGTCCGCGACTATCGCCTGTGGCTCAATCGTCAACCGGGGACTCACAGCGATGTACGGCATGAGACACTTAGTCGACGTACACAAAATTACTACCTCATTGCGTTGCGGGCGTTTTTGAAATATATGAGACGACATGGGGTTCGTTCGCTGAACCCTGAGGTGATTGAGTTGGCAAAGGTGGGTGAACGTTCACTCGATTTAATTACCCCCACAGAATTACACCGTTTGCTCGCTGCGCCAGAGCGTAACACTATTCAGGGGTTACGTGATCGAGCGCTGTTTGAGCTCCTGTTCTCAACAGGATTACGGGTGTCAGAACTGTGCTCTCTCTCTATAGATTCTATTGATCTCTCGCGTGACGAGTTCTCTATTCGTGGAAAAGGAGACAAAGTGCGAGTGGTGTTTCTCTCTGAACAGGCGAAGGACGCTGTTGGTGCGTATGTGGCGGCTCGGACGGACATGCAGGATTCTCTATTCATACAGCACAAGAATATACCCACGAATATACCCACGTCGGGCACCATGCCCTCTGTGGCACCACGAGGGAAGTCACGGGAGGGAGGACTGTCCCCGCGTGCTGTGCAACGGATCGTCAAACACTATGCCATCAAAGCAGGTATCACCCGCAAGGTCACCCCCCACGTGATTCGTCATAGTTTTGCGACTGATCTTCTCTCAAACGGTGCGGATCTGCGCTCAGTACAAGCGCTTCTCGGTCATGCGAACATTACTACCACACAGATTTATACGCATGTAACTGATACTCATCTACGGGACATACACAAACGGTTCCACGGTAAGCACTAGCAAAGAGAGGGCGTATCTGTTGCAGATTTTTGTCCAGTGTATACTAGAGCAATGAAAATTATCTCGTGGAATGTCAACGGTATTCGCGCCGTCATACAAAAAGACGCATTGGCCTCCGTGCTCACAGAACATCAGCCTGATATTATTTGTTTCCAGGAAACAAAGGCGGATCAGTCACAAGTACCACGCCTGTTGCCTGAGTATCATGAGTACTGGTCTTCTGCAGACAAAAAGGGTTATTCTGGTACAGCTATTTTTACCAAACAGGCAGCGCTCTCAGCACAATACGGCTTACCGGAAGCATATCGACAGCAGTACCAACTCTCTGATCAGTATGGGGACACCACAAAAGAGGGTCGTGTGGTGACGCTTGAATTTCAACAGTTCTATATCAGTACTGTATATACGCCAAACGCAAAAGATGATTTAAGCCGCCTCCCTGTTCGACAACAGTGGGATCGTGCATATAGAGACTTCGTAACTTCGTTGGAGAAACAGAAACCCGTTATTATGTGTGGTGATTTTAACGTCGCACACACCGCGGAAGACCTCGCACGACCAAAAGAGAACGAGGGTAAAAAAGGGTTCACCACGGAAGAACGATCTGGCTTTGATGCGCTCCTTAAGGCAGGATTTGTAGATACATTTCGTCAGGTACACTCTGGCAGTGGCTTTTACACTTGGTGGTCGCACTGGGGTGGTGCCCGTGCACGGAACGTGGGGTGGCGTATTGATTACGTGCTTCTCTCTGCAGCAGTACAACAGGTACTACAACATGCCGATATCCACCCTGCAACTATGGGGAGCGACCACTGTCCAGTGTCTATTGAAATCGATATGTCCTTTACATAATGGACATGAGTTATACACAGGTTGTCCTTTACAACAGTATGTAAAGGACATACTCTATAGACAGGCCAGAAAGGCTAGGTTTTAAACCGAATTGTTCTTTACACATAAAAATAAGTAACTCGCTTCCCCACGCGGGTTGCCTTAGTTCTTTAAGGACATCCATTATGAGTGTGGATATGAACGTGTGAGCCGTCCTTTGTTGCTGAACCATTTTTTACTATATTTTTTCGGCACCTAAAGACGGCTTGCACTGACAAGCACACTCGCTCCCCCACCCCACTTCAAAGCCCGAACAATCGGGTGCTGTCTCGATACAGCGATCGATTGTTCGGGCTTTATTTATACAGTACGAGGACACTCCTCTGTTATGCCACCCCGTGTTTCTTTTGGATCTCATAAATGGCCCGTCCTTCTTCTGTTAGTTGCTTTTCCCTCCCCCCCTCCCCCCTTTTTTTAAGCACCCCTTCCGGTAGTTGTACCAAACACCGTGCCTCTTTTGTTAAAAAATCTGCTACATTTTTCTTGGGATCTTCAAGCACCAGTTCAAGGAGTGCATTAAGAATATACCCTATCTTTGGGCCGGGTTTTTCTCCCGTCAGCTCCATAATATGTTTTCCGTCTATCTTTAGCATTTTGACTGAAATTGGATCTCGTAAGGCTTCCTCAACCATTGCTTTATATTTTCTGAACCGAAAGGGTTGTTCCTTGGGTCTTCCTGTGCCAATTCGGTCACAGATACGTAAATTGAGTAATTCCCAGATGTGTTCAGGACCGACATTTTGGATCATACGACGTACTGCCGAGAGCGTAATCGTGTCCGGATCAGAGAAAAACATGTGCCATCGCACCAAATTACTTACCAAATCGACTGTTTCACGTGGAAACTTCAGTGCACCGAGTGCTTTTCGTGTGACACGCGCCCCCACAACCTCATGCCCATAAAACGTCCAGTTTTGTTTTATCTCTGACCAGCGACGCGTTTCAGGCTTCGCCACATCATGGAAGAGTGCCGCAAGCCTGATGTGTAGGGGCCACTTTTTGTCCGCAGAATGCTGTAGGGTGCGTAGAAGGTGTTCATAGACATGAAAAGCATGAGCCTGATTTTGTTCTACCCCAATTCCCCGAAGTAGTTCTGGTGCGATATAGGTAAGTAACCCCAATTTTTCACAGAGTAGGATTCCTTGCATAGGTAGGTTTGAGTTCAGAATACGGACAAACTCATCTCGTATTCGCTCTTTTGAAATACGGCTTAGATTAAGAGCATTTTGTGTGATCGCGACCATTGTTTCAGCGTCGATAACAAAATCAAGCTCGACCGAAAGCCGTACCGCACGCATCATGCGAAGTGCGTCTTCTGCGAATCGATCTGCGGGATTGCCCACTGCCCGAATACATTTCTGTTGAATATCGTGCATTCCATCAAAGTTATCAACAATGGTTTCATGTGAAACACTGTACGCGAGGGCATTGATGGTGAAATCTCTGCGCTTCAGGTCATCGTCGAGTGAGTTACTGAATGAGACGGTATCTGGTCGTCTCGCGTCAGAATATATGGATTCAGTGCGATAGGGAGTAATTTCTACAATTTTAAGGCTTGGGTCCTCTGTGTCTATGACTATACCTACGGTTCCAAAATCGTTATTTTGAAATGTTTCTTCAAATAATCCCACAATTGCTTCCGGCCGTGCATTTGTCGTCATGTCCCAATCTTTTGGGGTTTTTCCAAGACTCAAATCACGTACACAGCCACCAACTAGATATGCCTCATACCCCGCTTTTTGAAGTGTGTCAGAAACTCGCCGTATTTCTAAGGGGATGTGTGCATTACGTATAGACATATTCTCATTGTAATATTTTTTTTGCCATTTCCCTAGTAAACGCGTATGATGGGTGGGTTGTCTCTATGAAGGGGCATGCACCCGTAGTGAAATGGATATCACGACTGACTTCGGATCAGTTATTGTGGGTTCGAATCCTGCCGGGTGCACCAAAAGAAATAGAACTCGCCTCAGGCGAGTTCTATTTCTTATCAGGATTTAAGCCACACTGTGCACTTGTATGTTGAACTAGGGCACACACCGTGTGCCAAGAACACCGAGATATAGTATACTTTATTTGTAGTAGTGTTTTGCGGCCATGGTTAAGTGGTATAACACGTCCTTGCCAAGGACGATTCGGGAGTTCGATTCTCCCTGGCCGCACCAACCCCAGGCAGATTTTCACTGGCAGTTCGTGGTAATTTGTCAGAAAAGGATCGGGGTATGGATGCTCGAAAGAACAGGGTTGTGTGTCATGTGAAACCATAGGATATATAGGACAGTATACATTACCGTGCCTATACGTGAAAGGTGTCCTATGTAAAAACCTTTGTGTGCCTGTGGAAAACTAAGTGGATATGTGGATAAAGGACAAATATATCAGACGTCGATACGAATATATGGCTTATATACTGTCTTTGTTTGGGGCATCTTGTACTGTATAGTTTTGGTGCCACATGACACATTGTCTGTACGAGCCTTATGAGCCTCAGGGGTGGCATAATTATATGGTTTCAGCACATATACATATTGGTCAGATAGGGGAACAGACGGTAGTCAATCACCTGAAACGAAAAGGGTATACAATACGCGGCAGAAATTATCGAAAAAAATGGGGTGAGATTGACGTTATAGTAGAAAAAGAAGGTAAAATTCACTTTGTGGAAGTAAAGACTGTTTCACATGAAACCAAAGGAGTTCGTGGTCCACGTGAAACATGGTTACCAGAAGAGAACGTTGATCGCCGAAAGCTACACAAGCTGTTCTTGACCATAGAAATCTGGCTGGCTGAGCGTGCGTATACAGGAGATTGGCAGTTAGACGTTGCATCAGTCTGGCTTCAGAAAGAGGGGAGGGGAGGACGTATTAAAATATTAGAAAATATCACTCCAGAATTCTAAAGGACATACAAATGTCCTTTAGAATTCTGGAGCACGTGTGGTATTTTATGCGAGCGCATGCTACCATTATCCTGGTGTATGGTGTATAACACATCACGATTTTTACATCTGAGATACCCTACACCGCTTTTTGAGGGCAAATTCGCTACCCGGTGGTTTGGGAGGGGGTGAAGAGTGTGTTTTACTGAGGATGGTTTCTAGGTTATCCACAGGGTGTCTCTGCGTCATACGGGGCGTAGCATAATGGTAGTGTTCGCGGTTTGGGACCGCGCTGCCCGGGTTCGATTCCCGGCGCCCCGACCAGTATAGAAAAAGTGTGTTGGCTGGGAGAGGGTATGTGGCGATGGCATGTTTTCGCTCTTGTATGAAAGGAGTCGAGGTTTCATCCGTCTCCATATATAATGGTATCCACATGGCTTTTAAACGTTCAGGGAATAGTCCCCAAGAAGGACATGAAAAAGATAGTGGAATCCAGGAACGACTCTTTATTGAGTCTTTCGAGGAGTATGCTGATGCGCTCTTTCGGCACGCGAGTATCAGGCTCTCTGATCGTGAACGAGCTATAGAGGTGGTGCACGATGCATTTACCAAGGCCTGGGGCTATATCCGGGAAGGGCATGAAATAGCGTCGTTTCGTTCGTTCCTTTACAAAGTACTCAACAATCTCATTATCGATGAATATCGACGTCGTAAAGAGACGTCTCTTGACGCGATTCTTGCGATTGAGGGAGTTGATGAAGGTATGTTTCCTGAACTCAGGGATGAGTCATCCGAAACACTTGCGCAGGTGTTTGACGCACAACAGGCATTTGCGCTTGTGGGAAGTCTTCCCGAGATCTACCGTGAGTCAATTATCTTTCGATTTGTAGATGGCTTAACGCCGAAAGAAATCGCTGAGCTTATTGAGGAAAATGTAAGTGTGGTCTCAGTTCGGATCCATCGAGGCTTAAAGTTATTGAGACAGCAGATTGAAAGGGAAAGGAAGGGGTTGTAATGATACTCGTGTGAAAACAAAAAATCTTTTTTCTAAAGAAGTAGACAACATTACCCTCACTGCTACAGAGCGGGAGCTTTTGCGTGCACGGATTCAGTCATATATGGAGTATCATCCGCTACACACTCGCTCGATACTACAACGCAGTGCGTTCTGGCGTGCACCACAGGTGTTCCTTCGCATGCATATGCACACCATGAAGTTTGCTAGTGCCTTTTTATTGTTGTTGTTTATCAGTGTTCCTCTTCTTGCAGAGCATGCGTTACCAGGGGACACGCTCTATTCGGTCAAGGTTCGTTTTAATGAAGAGGTTCGTTCTCAACTCCTTTTTTCACCATATCAAAAGATTCAATGGGAGGCGGAGCGAGTGGGAAGACGTGTCGCTGAGGCTCAATCACTGATTCGGGAAGGGAAGCTGACGAAAGCAAATGAGGATACACTCGAAGAGACTGTGCGTTCCCACACTGCGACACTGCAAGCACAGCTATCAGAATTACGCAAAACTGATGCCGCAGGCACGGTCCTCGCTGAGGCGACACTGGGGTCGACACTTGACGCTCAGTCTTTGATGTTACATACAGAAATAGGGCAAGAGGCATCGTCTTCACCTAAAAATGAAGGGGGGGTAGCTATTATTGCGACGATTGTGCAGGAGGCACGTGCGGGAGTCGGGGTACCAGCGGATACTGGTCTAGGGAGTACCACTCCAGCCTACACCGAGCTTGTTTCACAAATTGCGGAGCAGAATACACAGGTACAAATGCTTCTGCAGGGTCTCTCTACACGATTGTCTGATGTACAGAATGCAGAAATACAAGAACATATACTTGCGATTAGTGTCCTCACCACTCGTATTGAGGCCCTTGTTGGTGCAGGGGATGCTGACCGGGCGACAACTTCGCTTTCGCGTACACTCATCGAAACAAAAGACCTTGTTGCGTTGCTGAGTTCTGTGACACAAAAGGTGGACATAGCTCTTGACCCAGTGGTGTTACAGAAAATTATTGACGCTCTGCTTACCATCGAGATACAGCAGAGGCTTACGTTGTTTGAATCAAAAAAGGGTGCCTTGGACACGTACGCTGAACGCGCCTCTGGCGAAAATAAGACGGAATTACTCGCTACACTACAGACACTCCAGCAGGACATAGATCGTATACATACACAACTGACTGCTGGGAAATTGGTGGAGGCGCTACAAGGTGCTGGAGAGGCTGATACACTAATTAGTTCGCTTGAGGCTCAGAAAACAACAGGGGCAGGGCGCCCATAGGGTTTGAATGTGTGGATGCTATGGATAAAGCGGTAACTCGGAGACCCGTTCTGTTGTTTGATGAAATACTATCTTGTGTCGCAAGGCTGTTTCGTATCGTATGTAGTCTGTAAAAGTGTACTCCGTGTGCATTTATGGTCACTGTGGTAGAATCGGTCTCACGCTAGGGCGTATTCGCGGGATTAGTTTAGTGGCAGAACATCAGTTTTCCAAACTGAGAGCAGGAGTTCGATTCCCCTATCCCGCACCAGAATGGAACTTAGCGGTTGAGAACCAACCAAGGAGTGGGCGTGCCGTAGGCACGCCCACGCTGTTTCGCCCGTTTTCGCCAATGAATTCGCCAATGAATTCGGATTCCCGCCTTCGGCGGGACGGATTGTTTTTTCGCCAAGAAGCAGGTGCGAGCCAAAGATTTCTTTGGCACAGACCTTTTTAGCAAAAAGGTCTGAATCAGAAGCAATTTTGTCCAATGATTGAGCGTCTTTTAGCCAGTTTTGGAAAGGTGCGAGCCAATCATCCTGCTTGTGTGAAAAGTTAAAGATTTCTTCTTCGAGCGACTTCTTTTCAGATAACAACTTTGCTTTTTGTAAACAATAATCTGGTTGGTCAATTACTTGGTCTAAATATCCCGTAAGAAGTCGCTCTAATACCATCCCTAACTAACCTCTTCACATTGCTCCAGTATCCACCTTTGTCTATTTCTGTGACGAGTTCATTGAAGATTGAGATATCCCATTTTGGATTTCCTTCGGGACGGCCACCTTTGCTCATCTTGAGCGCGGCAGTACCGCCGTTGTTGTATGCTTTGATCCAGGCGGTGATGCTGTCGGTGTCCACGATGAAACGTTTGGCGACCGCAACGCGAGTCGCTCCTTCTGTGATATTGATAATTGCCCGTATACGGGCTTTTTGCGCGTCATCTTTTGATTCCTTGATCTTCTGGCGGAGTTCGGCAACACTGTCGCGTCCCCGCAGGGTGATTGGTTGTGCCATAGCCATACAGTATGGCATAGGATCATCCTAGAGCCGAGAGGTTAGCGGGGGATGGTATAATAACTCCTGATTATTTATTTTGGGTGACAAAAAATAACTCTGATGAGTTTGAAATTGTTGGGTACAACGCCCCATAATAATTTTTTAATTCAAATAGTTAAAACAGAAGTATCATTAAAACCGAAGTATAAAGCCGAACCTATAAGCAAAATGATTTCAATCCACAGTAGAGATAGGACAAATTTTACATTCCATTTTCTCGCATATATTCCCATGGCGTAGAAAAGAGCAAAAATAACTGCTGATATAATCAGACTTCCACCAAAAAGCACCGGACCGAGACAAAACATATCAGTGCATGTGTAGGAATCATATATAAAATATGGGAGTGGCAATAGAAGCAAAATTGGAATGCCATAACCAAAACGATTTTTTAATCTACTTTCTGATCCAGAAATCAAAACAGGGACCACTGACATCAATAAAACAATGCCCAAAACAATGCCCAAAGGTATGAAACTACGTAACTTAAATAAGTGATGATGACGCTCAAGAATATTGACCAGCAGAGTGATAAATATTATACCAATGTGTGGCAAAAGTGTTACTATCCAAACATAAAAAGGTCTCTTGTCTATTTCCATATAATGAGGTTATTTTTAATAAAATATTTTGTCTCGAGTGTGTGGATTAAGTATACTAGATATTGTCATATAACATCACCACGCACGCGAGGCGTGCGACACGATTTGTTTTGGGGGTAGGTTTGAGTTTGGTACGATAGAGACACCGTAAACAAACCCATACACAAACCAAGGGGGTCTCACTTGGTACAACACATATACCCAATAGTAAAAACCCGGGTTTGCCCGGGTTTTCTCTGTACTGCGCGTTTCTTTTTAGATTACCCCCGTACAGCATCCTTTAGTGCCTTTGCGGCGCGGAATTTTGGTACGCGCATCGCGGGGACGGTAATAGATTCACCGGTGCGTGGGTTACGGCCCTGCCGCGCCGGACGCATCTTTGCTGAAAAGATCCCCAGACCTGCGAGTGACACTTCATTTCCTTTGGTCAAGGAGTCAGTGATACACTCCAAGACTGTGTCAACGACACGTTCTGCTTCTGCTTTCGTCCCTCCCATTGTTTGATGTATTTTGCTAATGAGGTCTGCCTTATTCATAGTAGCTAGATTAGGTGGTGAGTAATAGCGTGTGTATTGGTCTCATGGTGCCGGATAATGTGGCTGTAATCATTATATAGGAGGCTTCTCTACCTGCAAGCAACTAGTCAGGCACCTTGTTTCATGGCATAGTATTTTTCGAATGTGTGTGGAATACGAACGTGAGAAGTTTTATCGTGCGTACTCGATGGCACGGGATTCGCGAATCACGTTTACTTTTATCTCTCCAGGATATTTAAGCTCTGCCTCGATCTTACGGGCGATGGTTTTAGCAAGGGCGTGTGCTTCGAGATCGCTCATTTCTTCTGGGTTAACAATTACGCGCACTTCGCGCCCTGCCTGTATGGCAAATGCCTTTTCAACCCCAGTAATGTTTTTTGCAATCGCTTCGAGGCCTTCGAGGCGTTTCACATACTGTTCGAGTGAGTCTCTGCGCGCACCGGGACGACCGCCAGAGAGGGCATCAGCCGCCTGTACAATGATGGATTCAGGTGTTTCGTAGGGATACTCTTCATGATGTGCTTGCATTGCTTTAATGATGTCGTCACTGACGCCATATTTCTGGAGCATACGTCGTCCGATCTCGACATGTGTCCCTTGGACTTCGTGACTGACGGTTTTTCCAATATCATGGAGGAGCGCACCTGCTTTTGCTATGGAGACATCAGCACCAACTTCTGCGGCAATCATGCCGGAGATATGCGCCATCTCTATCGAATGCCAGAGCACATTCTGTCCATAACTGGTGCGATAGTGGAGACGTCCGAGGAGCTTGACTAGGTCGGGATGCAGGTCATGTATATCGCACTCATATGCCGCTTTCTCACCCATCTTTTGCATGGTGGTAGCGATCTCCGCATGCGCCTTCTCTACCATCTCTTCTATCTTTGTGGGCTGAATACGTCCGTCTGCAATGAGCGCAATGAGTGCGACACGAGCGATTTCTCGACGGATTGGATCAAAAGAGGAGAGAGTCACATGTCCCGGGGACTCATCAATGAGCACATCGACACCCGTTGCACGCTCAAAGGCACGAACATTGCGACCTTCTTTGCCGATAATTTTACCCTTCATCTCGTCGTTCGGTATCTCAACAGTAGCGGTCATTACGTCGGCGCGGATGGTATTACCTACTCGGTGTATGGCAGAGATCACGATGTCACGCGCTCGTGTTTCGAGCCGTTCGTTTCCAAACAGCTCTAGCTTCTGTGTGCGAACCAGAAGATCTTCTGCGTAGTCTCGTTCGAGACGGGCAAACAAGAGCTCACGTGCTACCTCAGGGGTAAGGCCCGCCACTTCTTCAAGCTTTGTTTCAACTTCGTGAGCATGGGTATCCAGACGCGCCTTTAATTGCTTAATATCCTCGATTTTACTTCGTACAGCCTCTGTTTCTGAGTCGAGATCTATTTGTCGCTTATCGAGTAGGTCCTCTTTTGTGAGGAGTCGTTCTTCGGTGCGTGTGAGTTTTTGCTCTCTTTCAGCAAGTACCTGCCTTGTCTTTTCTTCAAGGGCTGCCGCTTGGGCAGTTACTTCAGCCATAGTGCGTGTCGCCTCCTCTTTTGCATCAAGGAGCATTTGTTTGATCTCGAGTTCCAGTGAACCTCGTCTGCCCAATGCTTGTAGGTAGCGTAGGTAGTAGCCTAGGACGCCCCCAAGTGGTATGAGGAGCACGAGAATCAGTACTAGTTTAGTTGTCATATTCTGTGTGGTGTATAGCACCGAAGAGGTGTAGAGGCTGTATTTCTTGGGACTTCGAAAAAATCACGCTGCGCATGTGCAGATAATAGGAGTATAGAACCATGAGGACAGTTGGGCGCGTCAGAATAACGTCTTTCGAATTGTTGGATGAAAATACAAGTAGCGTAAACCAGTCAGAACGGTGTTGTATTGTTTAATTACCATTTAAATAACAAGGACCTTACTATAGCAGGGTTTTTGCTCCTGTACAATGTACTCTTCTCTTTGTGCACCACAAAAGTGCACGGCTCGTATGGCAGTTGTAGTGTGTGTATGTCGCGCGTATCTCTCGGAGACAATACGCGAAGCGTTGTGTGTTGTGAATACTGTATACAGGTTGGGCGCCTCTATTGAATACTTTATTGGTATACTAGTGAATGATGTACGTATAGTATCTAGTATCGTGGTTCGCATACAAGACTCACAACTGAAAGGTTTTATTGTTGACTCGGGACTTGTGTCACGCCTGGAGATTGAGGCTGCGGAAGAGGCAACAAAAAAAAATAATAAGACATTCTCAGAGACGTTGGTGGCGAATGGTCTTATTACGCAAGACGATCTTCGTCGTATTGAGTCGTATGTGCTCGGTATACCCTTTATTTCTCTCCAAGATAAAAAAATTGACTTTGAGGTTCTTTCTTTGATTCCGGAACCAGTAGCACGTACGCATAATATTATCGCCTTTCGAAAGGATGCAGACACTCTTGAGGTAGCAATGCTTGACACTGCGGATCTTCCTGCAATTGACTTCATGAAGAAGAAGCTCGGTCTGAAGGTGCTCCCACGTCTGACGGATGTGAGTTCTTTGAAATTTGCGCTTCGTCAGTATCAAAAAACGCTGAAAGATGAGTTTGGTGACATCATCATGAAAGAGACAGCACAGCTCACATTTGTTGGTGACGAGTCTGGAGAGGGTCTTTCGGCGGAGGAGCTCGCAAAAATGGCAGAAGATTTACCGGTGGTGCGTATTGTGGACACACTACTGCGGCATGCAATTACCCAGGGGGCGTCAGATGTACACATTGAGCCAATGGAAACAGAGGTGCTCATTCGATATCGTGTCGATGGCATCTTGCATGACGCTATGACGTTACCGAAACAGACAGCGCCGACTCTTTCGGCGCGTATCAAGGTGCTCTCCAACTTAAAGTTGGATGAAAAACGTTTGCCACAAGACGGCCGGTTTAAGATGGAGATGGACGGACAAAAGGTATCCCTTCGTGTCTCGATCCTCCCGGTCTATAACGGCGAGAAGATTGTTATGCGTCTTCTCCGTGAGGGTCGCTCTGGCCTTTCTCTCGATGGTATTGGATTACACGGAGATGGTCTCGAGCGCATACACGCAGCGACTCGTCGCACGAGTGGCATTCTTCTGGTGACCGGGCCAACTGGTTCAGGAAAGACCACGACGCTGTATACAGTGCTCGACATCATGAATACTCCTGCAGTAAACATTTCGACAATTGAGGATCCGATTGAATACCAAATTCCACGAATCAATCAAACACAGGTACGTCCAGACATTGGATTCACGTTTGGTAACGGGTTGCGGTCTCTCATGCGCCAGGATCCGGATATTATCATGGTTGGTGAAATTCGAGATAGTGAGACGGCATCGCTCGCGATCAACGCGGCGCTTACGGGGCACCTGGTGCTTGCAACGGTGCACACCAACTCCGCGGCCGCAACAGTTGCCCGACTGGTTGACATGGGTGTTGAGCCATTTTTATTGGTATCGACATTATCGGTGACAATCGGTCAGCGTCTAGTGCGTTGTTTGATTGATGCGAAGGAGCCCTACACACTTTCTGCGATAGAGTTGGAAAATCTTAAAAAACATGCTGATCTTGAGCGGGTGCTGCAGGTACTGAAGGACGAAAAAAAGGTAAAGGGGAATGCGACATGGAATACGATACCATTTTATCATCCCACACCGGGCCCGGCATCAGAAGATGGCTATAAGGGTCGCATTGGGATACATGAAATATTACCTATCTCGTCTGGGATCAAAGAAATTATTATGAAAAATGGCACCGCTGATGATATTGAAAAACAGGCACGGGCCGAAGGCATGCTTACTATGAGTGAAGATGGGATCTATAAGGCGGCGACAGGGATTACTACCATCGAAGAGGTTCTCCGAGTTATTTCTGAATAACATGCCAACCTTTCACTACAAGGGGACTAGTGGTTCTGGGACTTCTGTGACAGAAACTGTCGAGGCGGTTGACCGATATGGGGTGTATGACCATGCGCGAGGATTAGGACATACTATTGTCTCGCTTACTGAGGATGCGAAAGGATTTTCACTAGGACGGTTTTTCAATATGTCACAACTGAGTGGATTTCTTCATCATGTCAAACAGGACGATATTGTGATGCTTTCACGCAACCTTGGTGCAATGTTGCGGGCGGGACTGGCACTCACTCGTGCACTCTCGGTATGTGAGCGCCAAAGCAAACGGGTCGCACTTAAAAACACTCTGATGAGTGTTCGCCAAGAAATAGAGAAAGGGAAGTCTTTTCATGAAGCGCTTGAACTATACCCGAATATTTTTTCAAAATTGTTTGTCGCGATGGTCCGTACGGGAGAAGAGGGGGGGACGCTTTCTGAGGTACTGGACACCATTTCCTTACAGATGGAACAAACCTCAAATCTGCGTAAAAAAATTCGTGGTGCAATGATGTACCCGACGATTGTCTTGATTGCTATGTTTGGTATCGGCATACTGATGATGATTTTTGTAGTACCGACCCTGACACAGACATTTCGTGAACTGAAAGTCACACTTCCATTCTCTACAAGAATTATTCTCGGGCTGAGTGATTTTCTGAGTACCCATACGCTTGTCGCGCTCGGGTTGATTGCCGTTGTGGCGACCAGTGCGGTCGGGTTTTATCGGTGGCGCACTGGTCGTATTGTGGTTGAGTGGACGCTCCTGCGATTGCCGATTATCGGGAATCTTGTCAAAGAGACAAACGCGGCACGGACTGCGCGCACACTCTCTTCATTGTTACACTCAGGGGTGGATGTGGTCCACGCGTTGCTTATCACGGAAGATGTAGTACAGAATACCTTCTATAAAAGAATTCTTGCGGAGGCGGCAGTGCATGTGGAAAAGGGGAAACCAATGTCCGAAGATTTTATGCGCAATGAGCGCCTGTATCCGGTACTCGTGGGTGAGATGCTTGCCGTTGGCGAAGAGACTGGGCAAATTGCACAAATGCTCGAAGAAGTTGCAAAATTTTATGAAGCGGAAGTAGAGCGCCAAACAAAGGATCTTTCCACTATTATCGAGCCAATACTGATGTTGTTTATCGGTGCTGCAGTTGGGTTTTTTGCACTTGCGATGATCAGCCCAATCTATTCGATTTCAGACAGTATTTCATAACTAGTGTGTATGTATAGGCACCACAGCGTCACGGAGCACATGCGACAGGGCGGGTTCTCATTTGTGGAATTATTAGTAGGGCTTAGTATTATTGGGATACTGGTGCTTCTGGGAGTGTTTGGATTTCGTAATTTTGTTGATTATGAGCGATTGCAAACTGCCACGCAGGATCTGGTCACCACACTCGCTGATGCGCGATCCGCTACATTGGCGTCTGAGTACGGCGCGCAGTTTGGTGTCTATATTGAGTCTACGCGTATTACGCGTTTTCGTGGTGCAACGTACTCTGGGTTAAGTCCATTCAATCAAGTGGTCGAACTACGTGGTGTGGTGGCAACCACCAGTCTCTCTGATGGTCCAAGTATTGTATTTGCGCGATTGACGGGCACGACCACCAATAGCGGAACTATATGGTTGATTAATCAGACGACGCTCGCTTCGACCAGTGTCACACTCCACACCTCTGGCCTCGTTTCTGTACCATAGAGTATGTATACTACAGATACACACATGCACTTCATTCATCAATACAGGACCAGTATTACGAGGAGCAAAAGGACTTTGTGTACGGGAGGTATGAGTTTGGTCGAGGTAGTGGTTGGTGTATCTATCATCACGCTCGTTTTGGCGTTGAGTATTGCGGGCACCAGTCATTTTTTTTCTGTGGGGAAGAAAACGGTTGATCGTGTTGCCGCAACGTACCTTGCACAGGAAGGCGTAGAGGCAGTGCGGTTTATGCGAGATGCTAACTGGGCGCAGATTACCGCACTTCCAGTAAATACGCCACAGTATATTGCGGTTGGGACCTCGACAATCACAAGCACCACGACGCCTGAAATTATAAACGGCTTTGCACGTACACTATTCATCCGCGACGTGTATCGTGCAACAAGCGGGGACGACATTGTCGCGAGTACTTCCGCAGTGGGTAAGGCACTGGATCCGGGGACGAAGCTGGTGGAAGTAACGGTGAGCGCGACAAATGGTAGTGGTGTTTCGGTTATGCTTGGGGCGTACCTTACTAACTTACGCGACGAATAAGTATGTACCATAATCCCAAAACCACATCGCATGCTCGCGCACATACTATCGGTGGTTTTTCCCTCATGGAGATATTGGTCTATCTCGCGATCTTGCTCGTTGTTTCTCTGATCGTGATCGGTACCTTCCTGTCTCTTAAGGGGGTGTTTGGGCAAGCCCGTGCGCACCACGTGTTGGCCGAAGCAGGGGAGACGACGCTCGAACGAATAGTATTTGAGACTGAACGCGCTTCGACGGTGGACGTGGCGGGAAGTACGTTCGATACCAGTCCGGGTGTGCTCGCTCTTTCGAATGGGACTGAGACACGAGAATTTTCCCTCTCTGGCACACAGCTTCATGTGATAGAAAATGGGGTTGATATGGGGCCACTGACACCGGCGACTGTGGTGGTTGATTCACTGGTGTTTAGTCACTATGTGAATACGCACACTGATGCGGTACGCATCTCACTGACACTCCATGTACTTGGAAGTACGCCGTCACTGACGAGGACATTTACTACGTTTTCAGTCCTCCGCAATACCTATGAATAAGCAGCTATCTCATTTTTATGCAGTGTCTCAGAATCGTGGTGCTGCCATGCTTCTCCTAGCGCTCTTGTTTGTGGTGGGGAGTACGCTTCTCGTTTCGAGTATGAGCAAGACAGTGTATACAGATGCCGTTGCGTATAATCGCCTGCAGGATACAAAACAAAATACGCTTACCGCTGATTCTGGTATGGAGGATGTGGTGTATCGTCTGCGACAAAATAAAGTGGTCGACGGTACTGAGGTATTAGCGCTCTCTGGCGCCACCACGACCACGATCCATACTGATGTATCGGGAGCCGTAGAAGTTTCAACAAGCGCCACCACGACCAGTCGAAATAGAAAGCGACAGATTATTTTGACTCCTGGTGGTATTGGGGTGTCATTCAATTATGGGGTGCAGGTTGGCACAGGGGGCATGGAAATGAGTGGCAATGCTTCCATTGAAGGAAATATCTACTCAAATGGACCCATCTCTGGCCCCACGGGTGGTGGCAGTTTGGGGACTGTTGATGGAGATGCGGTGTCTGCGGGATCTTCCGGACTTATTAATAAGATTGAGACATCGGGGTCTGCATACGCACACACGATTACTGATTCTGAAATCAGCATAGACGCCTACTATCAAACAAAAAGCGGAACAACCGTCGGGGGGACGAATTATCCAGGGAGTATAGATCAACCAGTGGCCCCGTTTCCAATCACGGACGCCATGCTTGATGAGATTGAGGCGGTAGCGGTAGCTGGTGGCACCATGTCGTGCGCGTCGTACACAATTCATAATATTGCAGTATCACTTGGTCCTATAAAAATCGACTGCGATGTGGTTATTGATGGTTCATCGGTCGTCACCCTCACTGGTCCGGTGTGGGTTACCGGTTCTGTGACGATAAGAAATACTGCAAGGATCAATCTTTCTCCAATCCTTGGGTCAGTCAGTGGTGTGATCATTGCTGACGTGCCGACGAATCGGCTGACAAAGGGCACATTCTCGGTGGGCAACGGCACAACCTTTGCAGGTAGGGTGTCGCCACCCGGATCAATTTTCTTGATTTCTCGAAACACGAGTGCAGAAAACAGCGGTAGTCTTGATGCGATCTCAATGGGCAACAACAATGCGGCTGGCGACGTTGTGCTCTATGCACCACATGGGCAAATAACCGTTGGGAATTCTGCAGAACTGGTGCAAGTGACGGGGTACAAGATTCGTATACAGAACAATGCGACACTTATCTACACAGAAGGCTTAGCGAGCACACTCTTTACTGGTGGTCCGGGGAGCGGATTTCGGATTTTGTCGTGGGACACGACGCCATAGTGTGTCGCCTCTCGACCGTGATACAATCCTCATATGAAAACATCAGGGGCTCCTCAGCGTGTGGTGGTTGCAAATTGGAAAATGAACCCGCGAACGCTTGCGGCCGCGAAAGTCTTGTTTCTTGAGAGTAAAGCGGAGGCATCACGGCGGACGCGCGTCCAGACCATTATTGCGGTGCCCGCGGTGTATCTTGGGGCGCTTTCGCCGCTTATGAAGACGAGCAGGTCATGCAAACTTGGTGCGCAGGATGTATTTTGGGAACAGGGTGGCACCTATACGGGTGAGATTGCGCCAGCGATGCTTATGAGCGTTGGGGTGTCGCATGTGATCATCGGGCACTCGGAGCGTCGGGCACTCGGTGAGACTGACGTGATGGTTGCGCGGAAGGTTGCTGCTGCGATAAAAGAAGGGTTAACCGCGGTGCTCTGTATTGGAGAGTCAACCCGCGATAGTGGGGGTGGGTACTTGAGCGTGGTTGAACAACAGCTTCGGAGTGCCTGTGTTGGGGTACCGAAATCAAAGCTTACCTCGCTGATTGTTGCATACGAACCCATCTGGGCGATCAGTACCGGTGACGGGAAGGGACAGACAGCAACTCCGGGCGATGTATATGAAATGACTATTTTTATACGAAAGGTGCTCACGACGCTGTATACTCGTCCGAGTGCGGAGCGAGTGTGTATTTTGTACGGCGGATCAGTTAATGAAGAGAATGCATCAATACTTGTGCGAGAAGCGATGATTAACGGTTTTTTAGTTGGCGGGGCAAGTTTAAAAGCGCGCACCTTTGCGCCAATTCTGAGTGCGGCAAATGAAGTATCGTCATGAGTAACACATCATCGATCCGTCAGAGACCATTCCGTACAATTGAGGACATCCCCGCGCTACGGGGAACACGCGTGATCGTGCGAGCGAGCCTCAACGTGCCACTGAAAGATGGAGTGGTACGAGACGTATTTCGTATTAAAGAAGCCACTGAGACTATTCAGTATCTCAAAGAACAGGGTGCGCGAGTCATTGTGCTCGCGCATATTGGACGCGAACCACAGGAAACCCTCAAGCCTGTGTTTGAATGTATACAAACATATGTGCCACTCACGTGGGCGGGGGGCCTCAGTGGTGAACAGGTGGAAGGAGCGATCAGTACACTTGCTGATGGTGATGTCATACTCCTTGAAAATGTGCGCTCTGATGCACGTGAGACGGAAAATGATGACGCGTTTGCCCGTATGCTTGCGTCCTACGGAGACGTGTATATCAATGATGCATTTGCAGATTCACATCGCGCTCACGCGTCTATTGTTGGTATTCCCGCGTATCTGCCGTCGTATGCCGGCCGGTCTTTTGTGCGTGAATATGATGCACTCGCAGAAGCCTTTGAGCCGGTGCATCCCGCCCTGTTTATTCTTGGTGGTGCAAAATTTGAAACAAAGTTGCCACTCGTAGAACGATTTGTGCAAAACTATGATCATGTGTTTATTGGCGGGGCGATCGCAAACGATTTCTTTGCGGGGAAGAAATATGAAGTGGGGCACTCGATGATTTCTCAGATTGATCTTTCCGATTCCCCACTACTGGCATCTGATCGTGTGCTCTTACCAACTGATGTGGTTGTTACTGGCGCGTCCGGCAAACGAGTGTGTGCTCCAGAGGAGGTGACGAGTGATGAACGTATTCTGGATGCGGGTCCGCAGACGCTCACCGATCTTGCGTCGGTGGTTGCACAGGCGCACACGATCGTCTGGAATGGTCCGCTGGGTGCCTACGAAGATGGGTTTGATGCGGGGACGAACGCTCTCGCGCAACAGATTGCCAACGCATCCGCTCGATCAATTATCGGTGGCGGGGATACAGTTGCGGCAATTGAGAAGCTCGGCCTCAACAGCAAGTTTGGTTTCATCTCAACGGCGGGTGGTGCGATGTTACAATTTCTTCAAGATGAAACCTTGCCGGGAATTGAGGCGTTGTCGCGTGCCCCACGTATATAAGTGATGTGCCTTGTACACACCTGACCCACTCATACTATGCGTACTATAGTCGGTATCTGTTTTGCACTTAGTATCGTTTGGATAGGTATCTATTTCTTTCAGCGCTCTCAAACGATCACCAATTATCCGTCGAACGGTACGACAGTGATTGCATTTGGCGATAGTCTCATCGAGGGAGTCGGTGCCACACCCGGACATGATATTCCCTCACTCCTGTCTCAAAAAATCCATGAGCCTGTTATAAATATGGGCATCTCGGGCAATACAAGTGCTGATGGACTGGCGCGCATCTCTACGGTCAGTGCACAGAATCCAAAGATGGTCCTTGTCCTTTTTGGCGGAAACGATTTCTTGCAGCGGGTGCCACTAGAACACACATTTCAAAATATTGATAGCATTGTGACGCAGTTACAAGACGCTGGTGCTATTGTCGTGCTTCTCGGTATTAAGGGTGGTGTTCTTGGTGATCAATATGCAGAGCACTTCGAAGCGATTGCACAGAAGCGAGGTGCGGTCTATGTACCAAATGTGCTCGCTGGACTCCTGGGTCATACCGAACTCATGAGTGATGGTATTCATCCAAACAATGCCGGATACGCCCGCATTATTGAGAAAATCTACCCCCTTCTTCCCCTTTAAAATACCCTACAGTTCATTTGGTCTTAATGATGGTAGATGATGGTAGATTCTCGCGTATTTTTGAAAGATCTGCCTCAGAGTAGGCATTTCCCGATAGATCAAGCAATTTCAATCTCGATAAGTTTCCCAATTCATACGGCAGGCCCGTTAATTGGTTGTTGGAAAGGTTTAAGGTTTCCAGATTTTTTAATTGTCCAATTTCCGCGGGTACTCCAGTAAAGTTATTGTGACTCAGATCTAATGCCTTGAGGTTTTGTAGATGACGGATTTCAGCTTGTAATGCGCCACTGAGTTTATTGTCCGACAGATCCAAGACCACAAGAGTAACCTGTGTGAAAATGTATTCAGGTGCTTTGGTGAGATTTTGGCCGCTCAAGTCGAGAGCCGCACCCTTTGTCGTATCCGTGGGAATTATTGATTCTTCTTTAGACTTCGTGTTTTCTGTGGTTGGTCTTCCTTTTGACTGCGGATTTTCTTTTTGTGCGTCTGTGGTCGTTCGTGTGTGAGTGGCATACGTACCACCCAAAAACGCCAAAAGGATGGCCACGGCGACGATGATGTATTTCATGGGAGCAGTATACACCGATTCCGGTTAGTGGAGGATGTGAGCACTATGTAGAATTGGAAGAGGCACATGTTACCCCAAAGACGTTCTGATTTTTTCTGCGACCCTTTTGAGGGTTGCGTCATCGACTTCTTGTCGCGGTGAGAGCGTGAGTATTTCGGTGGTGCAGGGGTAGAGACGTACATGCACATGCGGGACCTCAAATCCCTCTATCACTACGCACGTACGAACGGTATGGAATGCACCATCGAGCGCACGGGCAACTTTTTTTGTTACGTCCATGAGCGCATGATAGGTACTTTCTTCAAGGTCGAAGATATACGCGGTCTGTTGTTTTGCTATGACGAGAGTTTGCCCCTCCATTGAAGGGAATTTTTCGGGAATCACGATGACGTGCTCGTCCTCATAGATAATTTCTGCGGGGATCTCACGTTTGATTATTTTTGTAAAAATTGTGTCAGACATATTGGTATATATAAAAACTATAGCATGCGTGTGCTACACGTACTTCCTCTCCTGTAATACGGTATACTACCCGACATGATCACCTCTTCTCTCTTGTATCGTCTGGCTCCCCGGCTTCAAGATGATGGTGCCACGATACAGCCCGCTCTCACCGCACTGGTACGGCAACTGTTGTATGCGCGTGGTGTCGTGTCAGCTGACGCCGTAGAAACTTTCCTTGTGCCACAGTACGCGTCTCTGCACGATCCATTTTTGATGACTGATATGGAGCGCGCGGTTACGCGGATACTCTCGGCAATGGCGAATGATGAACACATTGCTGTGTTTAGTGATTACGACTGTGACGGGATTCCAGGTGGCGTGTTACTCCATGATTTTCTTGTTGCGATCGGGTTTCATAATTTTGAAAACTATATTCCACATCGACATACTGAAGGGTATGGACTGACGGTCGAAGCGATTGACACTCTCCACGCCCGCGGAGCGCATGTCATTATTACGGTTGACTGCGGTATCACTGATGTTGCTCCAGCGGCTCGTGCGCGCGAACACGGGATCGACCTCATCATCACGGATCATCACGAAGTTGGGCTTATGTTGCCGGACGCGTTTGCGATCCTCAATCCAAAACGTGATGACGCCTATCCATTCAAAGGACTCTGTGGCACCGCAGTTGCATTTAAGCTTGTGCAAGCTCTTATTCTCCGTGGCACACAGAGCGGTCAACTGTCCGTGGCGCCAGGAGTTGAGAAATGGTTACTTGATGTGGTTGGTATTGCAACCATTGCTGATCGGGTACCGCTCATTGATGAGAGTAGGGTCCTTGCTCATTTTGGACTCAAGGTCTTGCGAAAGACGCGTCGACCAGGGCTCCAGCATCTCTTCCGTGCCACACGTCTTTCCCAACAGCATCTCACTGAAGATGATGTGGGATTTACCATCGGTCCACGTATCAATGCCGCGTCACGTATGGATACTCCCGAAGACGCATTTGCGATGCTCGCGTCACGTGACGAAGCGATCGCTGGTGTGCATGCACACCATCTCGAGCGCCTGAATAATGAACGGAAGGGAGTCGTCGCGGCGATGGTCAAAGAAGCCAAACGACGCATGGCACTGATGACGACGATATCGCCTATTGTGGTCATGGGCGATCCACAATGGCGTCCATCGCTGGTGGGACTTGTTGCAAACACGATGGTCGAGACATACAACCGTCCCGTCTTTTTGTGGGGACGTGATGGTAGAGACATTATAAAAGGTTCATGTCGTTCTGATGGCACCATGAGCGTTGTCTCTCTCATGCACGAGGTGCGCGATGTCTTTATTGAGTATGGTGGTCACCATGCATCGGGAGGTTTCTCGGTACAGGCTCATGCCATCCATACGTTTGATGCGCGACTCAATGGTGCGTATACACAGATCGAATCACGTGTGCCTTCTGTAGAGCGTGAGGTTGTGGTCGATGCCGTACTTTCGCTTAACGATATTTCTCCTCAATGTGTGCATGATGTCATGACGCTCGCGCCCTTTGGTGAGGGGAATCCAAAACCACTCTTTGCATTTCCTGCTGTGGTACCGGAGAGTGTCGTGGTTTTTGGAAAAGGACGCGAGCACCTCAAAGCATCATTCCGCACTGCTCGTGGGGCGCGAGAAGCAATCGCCTTTTTTTCCCAACACGATTCATTTTCCATTCCTCTTATCGCACAGACACCGGTGACGCTCATCGCGCATATCGAACAATCCTATTTTATGAACCGTCCGAGTGTCCGCCTGCGTATTATTGATGTGCTCCCGCCGGAGTATGTTTTATGCTAGTGTGTGAAGTATGGAAAAAATACTGTGCTATACCGATGGAGGATCAAGAGGGAACCCGGGGCCGGCGGGCGCTGGGGCGGTGATCATGAGCGCAGACGGTGCGGTCATTGCAGAGCTCTCAGAATTTCTTGGAAATGCGACTAATAATTATGCCGAATATGCAGCAGTTGTGCTGGTTCTCAAAGCGCTCAAAAAGCGCCTGGGAACAAAGAGCAAATCACGCATGATTGAAGTACGGATGGACAGCCAACTCGTTGCGCGTCAGCTTGCGTATCAATACCAAATTCGTGAACCAGGACTCGTACCCCAATTTTTGGAAATACACAACATGCGCGTGAAAGATTTTCCGCATATCTCATTTATTCACATTCCTCGCGAAAAAAATAAACACGCTGACCGCCTCGCGAATGAGGCAATGGATCGGAAATCGTAGACCGGCAGAGCTCGCCACATCTTTCTACTGCGAATCATGCTACTGTGCTGGAGGAGTCTTGGGACTATCTGTAGATACTACAGATTTTTGAAACTCGTTCTTTTGAGGAGGTCGCCATGACGAGTCTCCAGGA
The DNA here is from genome assembly GCA_964614265.1 of uncultured Candidatus Saccharibacteria bacterium. GTDB lineage: Bacteria > Patescibacteriota > Minisyncoccia > Phycocordibacterales > UBA918 > JACQKD01. The sequence goes on from CAZTKT010000003.1 coordinate 34,906, forward strand.
GAAGCTGATCGCGTTAGCTATTACTCCAGAAGATTTAACGCCTTCAAATTTTGAGAGTCTACCCGAGGGTATTGCGGGGGGACATATGGCAAGTCTCTGGGACATCTGTCTAACATTTGGGCTCCCTAGGGTCGGTGAGCCAGATAGCGGATTACATTTCTTTGCCCCGCCATTGCAGATGGTGATCGAACCCACTAAGCTGAATGGCGGTGTCTATTTTTCCATTGCCAGGGTTGGAGATCCAGAAAATCAAAGGCCACCTGTGTTCAAACCACTCTCCCTCGGTTGGGTGGGGATGAGTATAGAAGTTCGTTGGGATCAAGGGATTAACCCTTTTATGATCCCAGGGTACATCAGTCGTGCGTATAGGGTCGCGACAGAGATGAGGCTAAGGGAGGGCGGTGTTCCTGTGACGGGTGAGTAGTTGCGGTTCTTTACGGTTTTCCTCACCATGTCGCGTGCGACATGGTGAGGTCTTTGTATGTGCAAGCCGGCGGGATTTTTATTTCCGTGAATATGTCCTGCGACATACCACCACACTCGTTGTTGACTGGTTGCTTTGGTACAACCTTGAACGTCAACATCAATCACGGGGTATGCGCTCTCCGATGCAGTACATTGTGTCGACATTATCAGCACAGGAGTACCAAAGGTGGTGGACGTGTACAGTGAGTTGACAAAAATAGGTGTCCATGCTATACTAGTTGCGGATAGAGAAGCCTCCCGCTACCCCTCAACTAGGACAGTTGTTAATAATGAATAATACTCCGAAG
>CAZTKT010000004.1:0-33793 GCA_964614265.1 uncultured Candidatus Saccharibacteria bacterium
GTGGGAGTATTATCAGCATGCCGCCAAACTGTCACCGATGTGGTCGTCTTGGACATCCACTTCCAGAAACGACGATTTTTTGCTACTATCGTAGCTAATGACTGAAAAGAGAAAACGTATCCTGACAGGAGACACGCCAACGGGAAGGCTCCATGTCGGACATTATATTGGTACTCTTGAAAATAGAGTGCGACTCCAAGATGAGTACGAGACGTTCATTGTCTTCGCCGACCTCCATGCCCTCACCACACTCAAAGACACCCCACGTATCATTTCAAAGTACACCAGAGAGGTCGCAATGGATAATCTCGCCGTCGGTCTCGACCCTCAAAAAGTAACATTCTTCGTTGAATCCGGAATACCGGAGCTCTATGAACTTGCTGCCCTCATGAGTATGTACGTCACACACGCAACGGCATTACGCAACCCAACAATCAAAGATGAGATAAAGATGAAGGGGCTTGGGGATATCTATAGTCTTGGGTTTATTAATTACCCCATTTATCAAGCGGCAGATATTCTCTGTGTAAAGGGAGAATTAGTACCAGTGGGTATCGATCAAGAAGCACATCTCGAGCAGGCACGAGAAATTGCGCGTGAATTAAATACGGTCGCACAAAAAGATATTTTTCCCGAACCGAAAGGTCTTGTGGGTCGCGTTGGTAAACTTATCGGTACTGATGGAAATACAAAAATGAGTAAGTCTCTTGGTAATACAATCTTTCTCTCCGAATCGTCAGAAGATCTCAAGAAAAAGGTACGGTCTATGTATACTGATCCAAAACGTGTCCATGCAGACGACCCAGGCACGGTTGAAGGCAATCCAGTATTTATCTACCTCGACACATTTGGCACTGCCACTGATCAGCCAACCATCACGGACATGAAGGAACGCTATCAAAAGGGCACTATTGGAGATGTTGCAGTCAAAGACTATCTCACAGAAGTAATGGAACGATTCATCGCTCCCATACGAGAACGACGGATGCACTACGAGCAGAACCCTATGGAGGTGGAACGTGTCCTTCTCGAGGGTACTGCTCGCGCGCGTACAGAAACACAGAAGACACTGCAGGAACTAAAAAGTGCCATGATATTTAATGCATTTCTTTTATGACCCGTACACTCATCAAAGATATACAACAGCAAAAAGGGCAGGAGGTATCGATCTCTGGATGGGTGTCCGTAAGGCGCGATCACGGGAAGCTTATTTTCCTCGTGATCCGCGATCGCTCTGGCGATGTGCAAAGTGTAGTGTTGCCAAATCACACAGAAGCCCTTGCGGTCGCGCAGACGCTTCGCCCTGAATGGGTCGTGACCCTCACCGGCATCGTCAATGAACGACCCGAAAAAATGGTCAACGCCGATGAAAAAAACGGCGCGATCGAGCTTGAAGCAACCAGCATCACGGTCGTGAGCGCTGCGCAAGAGCTCCCATTTGCCTCTGACGCCGAGCTCAATCTGGACACGTTGTTTGATTATCGACCGCTCACCCTGCGCCGAGAGCGCGAACAAGCGATCTTTACCGTCCAGGCCGGTCTGGTACAGGCATATCGCAACTCACTCATTCGACAAGGATTTGTCGAATTTCAAGCACCAGCACTCGTCGGAAGTGACGCCGAGGGGGGTGCAGAAGTCTTTCGAGTAGAATATTTCAATAACCATACCGTTAACCTCGCCACGTCACCACAATTCTATAAACAGATCATGACTGGCGTCTATGAGCGAGTCTTTACCATTGCGCGTATTTTCCGTGCAGAAAAGAGCGCGACAACGAGACATCTCTCTGAACTCACACAAATGGATTTTGAAATGGCATTTATCGAGAATGAGAATGATGTCATGACACTCCTCGAGACTGTGATGCGTGATGTCGCCACAGACATGTCACGGTATGTAACATCCTTTGCGACACTCGGTGCAGATCTTCCACTGGTACCGACAGGTGCGTTCCCCATACTTACTCTCCGCGAAGTGCAAGAAATCCTGCATGCACCGGAAGAGCCAGACCTCGAGCCAGCACAAGAACGGGCCATTTGTGAGTGGGCACAAAAAGAACAGGGATCAGACTTCGTTTTCGTCACCCGATTTCCCACAAAAAAACGAGCCTTCTACACATACGAGGACCCAAGTGAGGCACCCTATTCGCGCGGATTTGATCTCCTATTTCGGGGACTTGAGATCAATAGTGGTGCACAACGCGTCCACCACTACGAGGAATTGGTTGCGCGCATCACAGAGCGCGGCATGAATCCAGATAATTTCCAATTCTACCTACAAGCCTTTAAGTACGGCATGCCACCGCATGGTGGCTGTTCGACCGGTCTGGAGCGACTCACAATGAAAATGCTTCAGCTCGAGAACGTCAAAGAAGCGACTCTCTTCCCACGAGACATTAACCGCATCGACACCTTACTTTCCACCACCCATGAACATACTCACGACAACAAAAGCGCTCAGTAACACACCACGCGCGCACACCCGCGTCAGTTTTATAGAAGGGGAACAGGCAAAATACGTTGAGCAAAAAGACGGGACGACGACACTCGCGATCGGAGTAGGGAAGTATGCGGATGTCACTGCGCGATCATTCCGTATTCTCTGTCGCGGAGTCATCCGCACTGCACGAACACAGAAATGCACGCACGTTGCAGTCGAACTCGAACAGAAGCTCTTTCCAAAACTACGCGACATGAGCCCGGCCTGGTTTGTGGCCACTATGGCAGAAAATAGCATCCTCGCCAACTACGAGTGCACCACCTATAAATCAAAGAGACAAACGTATGACCTGAAAGAAGTCCTCATCTGTGGTGTTTCGGGAACATCCGTCGTTGCGGCGCTCAAACGTGCCGTCCTTGTCGCCACGGAGGTCAACAACTGTCGTGAAATCGCAAACACCCCTGGAGGGATCATGACGCCTGCACTCCTCGCCACACGCGCAAAAGAAGCTGTCAAAGGCACCCCCGTACGCGTTACTATCTTTGATAAAAAACGCATTGAGAAGGAGAAGATGGGCGCACTCTTAGGTGTTGGGCAAGGATCTAAACATGGCCCACGGTTTATTATTTTGGAATACTGGGGCGCAAAGAAGCCGGAGGCTTCTTTGCGCCCAGCCCAGCGTGGTACAGATATGAACAACACTGATCCCATTGTCTTCGTGGGAAAGGGCATCACGTTTGATAGTGGGGGACTCAATGTGAAGACGGGCGATGGAATGCTCGATATGCACCTCGATATGTCTGGTGGTGCGGCGGTGATCGCCGCCGTCGCCTCTGCCGCCAAGCTCAAACTCAAGAAAAATATCATTGGTCTTATTCCTGCAACAGAAAATGCAATTTCCGATGAGAGTCTGCGCCCTGGCGATATCTTGACTACACGCTCTGGAAAAACTGTCGACGTACTCAATACTGACGCTGAAGGGCGACTCGTTCTCTCGGATGCACTTACGTACGCAGAGCTCTACCACCCACGCCTCGTTGTCGACATTGCAACCCTCACCGGTGCCTCACTCGTTGCACTTGGTGAACACGCATCAGCACTGATGACTAAAGACGACGCTGTGCGAGAAACACTGATGAAGCTTGGAGAGGAAAGTGGCGATTATGTGTGGCCACTTCCACTCTGGGATGAATACAAGCAGTACACAAAAGGACGATTCGGAGATATCGCCAATATTCCCGCATCCGGTACACGATGGGGAGGTGTCATTAATGGTGGTATGTTCCTATCTCACTTCACCGAAAACTATCCCAAGGGTTGTGGCTGGGCACACATCGATATGGCGCCGAGAATGACCTCAGTTGCAAGCGACAAACTTGCAAAGGGCGCAACCGGGGAGCCCGTGCGTCTCCTGGTCTCGATCGCAGAGAACTATTAACCATCAGTATAAAAAAGAGAAGCCCCACCAACAAAGACCTTCGGTCTTTCTATATGCAAAACGGTTTCTCAATAAATGGCTGGTATTTGCTATGATATACTTGTGCCCGATACACAATTTTCAATAAAGACCGATGTCTTTGAGGGGCCCCTTGAACTCCTCCTTGATCTCATTGAGAAGCGAAAGCTCTTGATCAACGACATCGCACTTGCTTCCGTGACCGACGAGTACATGGCGTATGTCACTACGCTTGCAGAAGGTCATATGCACGACACCGCGCAGTTTGTGCTTGTCGCGTCTACACTCCTCCTCATCAAATCAAAGTCATTGCTTCCGGTCATTGATCTCACCGATGAAGAGGAAGCAGGTGTTGAAGATCTAGAGAAACGACTGAAACTCTATCAGATATACAGAAGTGCCGGAATATGCATGCGGCAGATTTTTGGTACTCGCATGTTATACCAACGCCCCTTCGTGCCTCTCGCGACGTCGCTTTTTATTCCCGATTCGTTCACCACACCAGATGCGCTCACCCATGCGATGGCGCGTGTCATCCACAATCTTCCCCAGTCACTCACACCACGCACACACGTTTCTGTCCGCAAAGTGATGTCTCTTGAAGAGATGATGAAACGACTTGAAGAACGCATTACTGCGCAGATGAAAATTCGCTTCAGTGCGTTTTCTGGCAATAGTGAGAAAGCGGAAATCATCATCAGCTTTCTTGCGGTCCTTGAACTTATTAAACAAGGACTGGTAATGGTGGAACAAGAAGCTCGGTTTGCTGATTTTGATATTGAACGCGAGAGTGTTGACACACCGAGGTATTTGTAACCTTTGAAAATTTTAGGGGGCTTTTCTGTAAACCAATAATTTAAACCTGTGAAAATCATATGGGGGTAGGGCAGGCAAAGTTTGGTATACTTATACGGTGATGCCAAGTATCGACATATTGATTGAAGCGGTGCTTTTTTATAGGACGGAACCAGTCCCCAAAAAAGAGCTCTGCTCTTTTTTGGGGACTTCCGCGGAGCACGTGGAAACAGCACTCGGCATATTGAACGCGCGGCTCGCCGCCGGTGCAACTCGCGTAATTGATACAGGGGATAGCATCCAGTTGGTCTCAGCTCCTGCTGTTGCGGAGCTCATTGAACGACTCCGTAAAGAAGAACTCACGCGCGAGATAGGGAAGGCGGGAGCAGAAACACTTGCAATCGTACTGTATCGTGGCCCAATCTCTCGCGCACAAATTGATTTTATCCGAGGAGTACATTCATCATTCATTCTTCGTAATCTACAAATCCGCGGGTTGGTTGAACGAACACAGCACAGTACTCGCCCAAACGCATTTCAATACGCCGCTACAGCGGCACTATTTGCACACCTCGGCATCACACGCCGAGAAGATCTCCCTGACTACGCCGTTTCAATGAATGAAATTGATCGATTTGAACGGGAGACACATGCTCAAAGTGCCAGTGCAGGAGAGCCACTCATACCCACAACATAGATACCGTATATGGAACCTGAAAACAAATTCATAGAAACACCAATCGAACCTATTGTGGAGTCCGACATAGTGCCGGAAGACACCGCCACACCAGAGATCCCCGTCTCTGGGGAGACATCTGAAGAAATACCGCTTCTCCTTACGCCCCAACCAATCGAGACCGTACCAACCCCATCACATAAAATGCCGACCGTTCCGCAACTTGCGATCGCGCTTGGCGGACTTGCCCTGTTGTTCATTATTTCATATCTTCCGATACGAGCCGCACCAAATCAAATAACCCAAATCAAATCAGTCAAATCAATCAAATCAACAGAGCTACCCACAACACCCGTTATACAATCAGAACATACAGCATTTGGCGCAGTCGCCATCACTGCAAAAGCAGCATATGTATGGGATGTAAAAAATCAACGAGCGCTCTATACAAAAAATGCAGGGGAGCGATTGCCACTCGCCTCGCTCACGAAGCTCATGACTGCTCTCCTCGCATATACGCATCTCTCGGCAAACGATCGTGTCTCTATCACCCGGGGAGCATTGCACCAAGAAGGAGATAGCCAATTGAAGAGTGGGGAAGTGTTTAGTCTGCGTGCACTGACCCATCTGACACTCATTACCTCGTCAAATGATGGTGCGTATGCGCTTGCAGCTGCCGTCGGTGCAAGCCTCCCCTCACAGACATCAGCAACTGGCACTGAAGCATTCATTACTGCGATGAATGCAAAGGCCGAAGAACTGGGTCTCTCACAGACATTTTTTACCAATGTCACCGGACTTGACGTCGATGAGACCACGAGTGGGGGATACGGGTCAGCACGAGACATGGCATTCTTGATGGAATATCTCATGAAGAAATATCCTGAGATTCTCGATGGGACGAATGACATAGTACGCACAATCCTCGACACCAAGGGGGTTGCTTTTCGAGCGGTTAATACAAACGAAATAACGAAACAGATTCCGGGTCTCATCGGGTCAAAGACTGGTTTTACCTCACTGGCTGGTGGTAATCTCGTGATTGCGTATGACGCAGGGCTTAACCGACCGATCATCATTTCGGTGCTCGGTTCTACGCGCGAAGGGCGATTCGCTGATATACAAACATTGATCACGGAGACGGCACACGTACTCGAAAAAGAATAGTATGCACAGCGACATTATAAAAATATTTGCACCAGCGACGTCGGCATTCATTATTGGTATTGCCATTACTCCAGTGGTCACATACTACCTTTTCCATTTTCACGTATGGAAAAAAGTTGCCGGTAAACAGGCGCTTGACGGTACCGAGGCAACTGAGTTTAATAAGATGCACAAAGATTCAGAAGGACGAACGCCACGAATGGGTGGTATTGTGATATGGGCAAGTATCCTCCTCACCACCACGCTCTTCTGGATACTCCCACACATATCAGAACGACAGTCTTTGATAGGACTAGATTTTGTGAGTCGCTCGCAAACATGGATCCCCGTTTGTACACTCATACTCGGCGCATTTGTCGGATTTTTAAATGACTTTTACGATGTATACCACGCCGGAAAGGGAATCCGTTTACGTACTCGCCTTATCTTTGTCTCCGTTCTTGCGTTCCTGATCGCATGGTGGTTTTACGATAAACTCGGTGTGGTCAGTATCGGTCTCCCGTATGATGGGGAGCTTTTTCTTGGCCCACTCATCATCCCATTCTTCATACTGATGACCCTTGGACTGTATAGCAGTGGAGTGATCGATGGCATTGATGGACTTTCCGGTGGTGTGTTTGCATCCATTTTTACTGCGTACACCGTCATTGCATTTTCACAACAACAATTTGATCTCGCCGCATTTTGTGCCACCGTGACTGGCGCAATCCTTGCGTTTTTGTGGTTCAATATTCCCCCAGCGCGATTTTGGATGACTGAGACCGGCACCATGGCGTTGACTCTCACACTCGCAGTCGTGGTCTTCATGTCTGATAATCTCGGCACAGGACACGGTGTAGCGGTACTGCCCATCATCGGATTTCCGCTCGTTGCTACGGTGCTTTCAAACGTCATTCAGATTGTCTCAAAGAAATTCTTTGGGAAAAAAGTATTTCGTGTCGCGCCACTCCATCACCACTTCGAAGCAATAGGATGGTCTGGCCCAAAGGTGACTATGCGTTACTGGATTATCAGTATTATCTGCGCGATTATCGGTATGACTATAGCAATCACGGCATAATATGAGACACACTGTTGACCGTACCTTACTGAGCATCGTCTTACTACTTGTGGTAGGAGGCTTTTTTGTGTTTGCGTCAGCATCACTTGGGTTACTCGCACGAGGAGGCGCCCAATTTTCTTCCGTTGCGTTTGGTCAGATCATATACGGTATCTGTGGAGGTAGTGTTGCGCTCTTTATCACCAGTGGATTACACTACCGATTTTGGAGAAAATACGCGTTTTACATTTTTTTACTCACCATTGGGCTCACCTTGCTCGTCTTTATGCCACATATTGGTGTATCCCTCAACGGCGCTCGCCGATGGATACATCTTGGTAGGTTCTCATTCCAACCATCAGAACTCTTAAAAATCGGCTACGTGATCTACCTCTCTACGTGGCTCTCTGGAATGAAAACGCACATTCGTTCTTTTACTCGAGGCACACTCCCATTTTTTTGCATCATTGCGCTTACTGGCAGTATCATGCTCATCCAGCCGGATACCGATACCTTCGTCATACTCGTTCTTGCTGGAGTAGCAATGTTCCTCACTACTGGCGGACGCTGGCGTGATGTCCTCGGCCTTTCACTCGCTGGTATCGTCTTACTTGCGGTGTTGGCATTTACTCGTCCATATATCATGAATCGCCTCACATCATTTTTCAATCGAGATACCGATCCACAAGGAAAGAGTTACCAAGTCACGCAATCACTTATTGCAATTGGTTCTGGCGGAATTACCGGCAGAGGATTTGGGCAAAGTATTCAAAAATTTGAACACCTCCCTGAGCCCATCAGTGACTCTATCTTTGCTGTATATAGTGAAGAGTTTGGCTTTATCGGTAGTACGTTTTTGGTTCTCATGTTCTCATTTTTTGCATTTCGTGGATACAAAATTGCAACAGAAGCGCCCGATCTCTTTGGTATGCTCCTCGTGGTCGGGTTTATTACCCTCGTTGTGACCCAAGCGTATCTCAATATCGCAGCAATGGTGGCGCTCGCACCACTCTCGGGCATACCATTACCATTTATTAGTCAGGGAGGAACCGCACTACTGACAATCCTTGCGTCCGTCGGTATTATCCTCAATGTGTCAAAGTATCGAAAAAAGAAGGTCGCAGTAGTGATACCATAGTAACAGGCAACTCTTTATGCGCATTGTATTAACAGGAAGCGGAACGGGTGGACATTTCTACCCACTCATTGCTATTGTCGAAGCCCTCAATGCTTCTACAAAAGAACAACAGGCTGTGGCGCCTGAACTCTATCTCCTTGGACCAAATCCATATGATCGAGATCTCCTTCTCCAACAGCATATCAACTATATTCATATTCCCGCAGGAAAGATGCGCCGGTATTTTTCTCTAAAAAACGGCACTGACTTTATCGCTACAATCGTCGGAATTTTTGTCGCCATCTGGAAATTATATGTACTCTATCCTGATGTGGTGATGAGCAAAGGAAGCTATACAAGTGTACCGGTAGTCATTGCCGCAATATTCCTCCGTATCCCAATCATCCTCCACGAATCAGATGTGCGACCTGGGCGTGCTAATAAACTCGTTGCACGATTTGCACATATCATTACAACTTCCTACGAAGATAGTGCCCCATACTTTCCCACAGGAAAAACACCAGAAAAACTCGTCCGCACCGGTATACCAATACGGAGTCATCTACTCAACCGAGCACCCGCCGACCCGTATACACACCTCGGCATCAGTGCAGATCGACCACTCATCCTCATTCTTGGTGGCTCACAGGGCGCTGAACGCATCAATGACCTTATTGTAACATCGCTTGATACACTCTTGGGGACCTATACCGTTATTCACCAAACAGGATCTGCTAACGTACAAGTGGTGTCTGAGACCGCCCGCGCCGTACTCAAACATGCTGAATATATTGACCACTATCATGTGCGCGGATTTCTCGATGTCGATACGCTCAGTGCCGCACTCACCGCAGCAACACTCGTTGTCTCACGTGCCGGAAGTGGCTCCATCTATGAAATAGCGCTCTATGGAAAGGCGTCAATCCTCATACCTATTCCTGAAGAAATTAGCCATGATCAACGTCTCAATGCATACACGTACGCACGTACCGGTGCGGCAGTCGTCATTGAAGAGAGAAATCTCACCACCCACTTGCTTACCAACGAAATCAATCGTATTATAGGCGACCACGCACAAAGAGAACGTATGGAAGCGTCCGCACGTGCGTTTGCACCAACAGACGCTGCTCAGAGAATTGCCCAACTATTGCTTGATATTTGCGTTACACATGAATACTAATACACACGCTTCGGTTGTCACTCGGATGCCACCAAGTCCTACCGGCTACGTACATATCGGCAATGTCCGTACGCTCTTGTTTACGTACCTATTCGCAAAAAAAAATGGTGGGAAGATTATTTTCCGATCTGAAGATACTGATAGGTTGCGTAGTAAACGTGAATATGAAGATGTGAATAGCGCTGATCTGAAGTGGCTTGGACTCTCGTGGGATGAATTTTACCGCCAGTCAGAACGCACCGATATCTATCATGCACATCTACAGACACTCATCACATCTCATACCGCCTATGTGTCAAAAGAAGACAGCAAGCAAAATCCCGGAGAAATCGTTGAGGTAGTACGTCTAAAAAATCCAGGTAAGAAGATTACCTTTGTTGATGAGATTCGTGGAGAAATCACCTTTGATACCACCGAGCTCGGCGATATCGTCATCGCCCGTTCTATGACTGATCCAGTGTATCACTTTGCCGCTGTCGTCGATGACTTTGAGATGGGTGTCACCCACGTTATTCGAGGAGAGGAGCACATCTCAAACACCCCACGCCAAATCCTGATCCAAGAAGCCATCGGTGCCCCTCGACCACTGTATGCACATCTCCCACTTATTCTTGCGCCTGACCACTCGAAACTCTCAAAACGCCACGGCGCAATACCACTCCATGAGTATCGCGCACAAGGCTTCCTCAAAGGAGCACTCATCAACTATCTCGCACTCTTGGGATGGAGCCCAAGAACTGACCGAGAACTATTCACACTTCCTGAGCTCATTGAGCATTTTGATTTTGACGGTTTCCAAAAAAGTGCCGCGATCTTTAATATTGAAAAGCTCACGTGGTTTAACCGAGAACACCTCAAGAAACTCCCTGACGCTGACTTTAGAGCACTCGCACTCCCATACCTTCCAGAAAAAATAACGACACTACTTGAGGAGGAAGTGTATATGCAACGCTTTGAGCGATTACTCCCCATCATACGCGAACGCACCAGCATCCTCTCCGATATTACTAAGGACGCAGAGGCGGGGGAGTACGATGTAGCATTTTTTACCCCCCACCCATCTCGAGACATACTGATGTGGAAGGCAGATACCGCGCCGAGCGATGGAGCGCGACGTCTCCAGTGCGTCCTTGAACTCATCGCAACACTCCCTGAACAACCAACAATTGCTGAAGCAAAAGAAGCCATCTGGCCCTACGCAGAACAAGAGGGGAGAGGGGAGGTGCTCTGGCCACTACGGGTCGCCCTTTCTGGAAGAGAAAAGTCCCCTGATCCATTCACCCTTATGCACATACTTGGCACCGCCGAAACCTTTCGACGCGTCAAAAATGCCTATGCTATACTTTCGGGTACATGAACCGCATCCCATCTGGGTATAGCAAAATCACTCTTGTTCTTTTGGGGGTAGGCATGCTCTGCATAAGCGGTTTCTATCTTCCCCAACAATCCGCCCGAGCACAAACCCCCGCACCAGATAGCGTATCAACCGAAGTTGAAAAAATAAAAAAACAAATTGCTGACCGAAACAACCGTCTCAAAGCAATCGAAAAAGAAATTGCACAGTACCAAGGAGAACTTCAGAAAGTGGGAAGTGAGAAAACCACACTTCAAACAGCCATCCAGCAACTCGAACTTGAGCGCAAAAAAGTCCAGAGCGATGTAAGTTACACGCAAAATAAAATTGGTGCTACCGATCTAGAAATCCAAAAACTTGACTTAGAGATACAGAACACCGAATCACATATTACACTCAACCGTGCCGCCATTGCGGAAATGATTCGTCGACTCAATGAAGTCGACCATACATCTTTTATCGAAACGCTCCTCACAACCAAAAATATGTCAGAACTCTGGTCTGCGGTTGACACACTCGCGCAACTTCGTGATGCCATGAGCACAAAAGTACAAGATCTCGGTGAATTACACACCGTACTCACGGAGAAGGTTGGAGAACATCAGGATAAGCGAAGCAGTCTTGTGGCATTAAAAGACCAATTTACTGGACAACAAAAAGTACTAGAAGTCAATAAAATAGAGAAAAATCAACTCCTCACTCAAACAAAAAGCAAGGAAGCAAACTACCAGGCACTCCTCACACAAAAAAAAGCCGCAAAAGAACAATTTGAACGTGAACTCAGCGAACTTGAAACCAAGTTGCAATTCACCCTTGATCCAAAAACTATTCCCGCAAATGCCTCTGGAGTACTCGCATGGCCGGTGACACCGGTGGTCCTTACACAACGATTTGGGAATACCGCCTTTGCACAATCTGGTGCCTATGGTGGCCAAGGTCACAATGGTATCGACTTCGGTATACCAACCGGTACCACTATCAAAGCAGCCCTGAGTGGATCTATTACTGGGGTTGGCAATACGGACGTTGGCGGATGTTCTTCATATGGCAAATGGGCGCTCGTTCGACATGACAACGGACTTTCAACACTCTATGCACATCTTTCTGTCATACAGGTCAGTGTAGGGCAACGTGTTGCCACCGGCGAGACCATCGGATTTTCAGGAAGCACTGGGTATGCGACCGGACCTCATTTGCATTTTTCTGTTTTTGCGTCCGCCGGCGTAAGTATAAAAAACCTGGGGGAGTGGTATCGCCAAAATGGCCGAGCACCGACAACCGCTTGCGCGCTTGCAGGTGTGTCAATTCCTGTCGCTGCATTCTCTGCGTATCTTGATCCAACGCAGTATCTCCCCGGAAGGTAAGAAGCCATAGCGCTATGGTGGTACTCAATATGTATGTCGCAAAAGATATATTGTGCGACAACCAGAAAGTTATCCACAGGTAGCCCCCCACCTCATCACAAACCCCCTCCCTGTCAATAGCAACACAAATACATCTCCAATAATTGCATCGAGTAGTTCATCACACAATCCGAGCACAACACATCATCCCAACTTCATACTGCCACCCCTGCAACCCACATATATTTTTTATGAGCAGAGTAGGGGTGTTATCTCAAGAGAAAGATACAGAATGCCTCTCCCCTTCTCCTCTTTGCACATGCGGTATCCAAAAGCTTTTTCAAGACCACAAAAATAACACACACCGCCATATGGCGGTGTGTGTTATTTTTGTGTGCTTCCTTTATCACACAAACCAATCCGATATTGTAAGTAACTTAGTTTCGAGAAATATTAGAGCTTGGCGAGTGTGTGATTCCAACATCCTGCTGATGCATTCCATGGTGTGGTCCCTTCTGTTTCATAGAGGAGACGTGCGTACACCATGTTGTCGTGGAGATCCCGTAGATCAAGACCGAGCTTCACTGCCCGCACACTGTGATATCGGGTATTGATTTGCATCACCCCAGTATCTGCAGGATCTTTCTCCCCATGGAGAACTGAACCATCAGCAAGCATGTGTCGAAACCTCGACTCACACCGTGCAATTGAAACCAAGACGGGAATATCTTTAAAATATTCACGTACGGCCATTTCGGTTGCACTTGCCTCGCTCGTCGTCAGGGCATCGTTCCGATTTTCTTTCATTTCGATGTGCCCATAGCCAGTCTCCGGAACCGATGCCATGGAAGAGACTGTCATAACTACTGCGACTACTGTGCCTAAAATAAGCCAATGGTCTTATCTAACAAAAAATCGGCTACTAACCGATTACCCTTTGATTATAGCATACTAATAGATATTGTCAATACTACACGATGGTCAAGACTATGTGTCAACGCATATAAAAAAGGTTCTGTTGAGCCGTTTAAATTCCCTTTCCCTTGCCTCCCCACCCCCCTTTCTGGTGCAGTATGTTGTTCCCTTGCGAGGTGGTTTCTGGTACTTTGTTCATAAAACCAGATCTGCACACACCACTTCCCTTCCCATGGGTAGGTTTGTAGGAACACCCGTCCTCTACACCTGCGAGATTTGTACCATAGCGCCGTAGAGACCACCGCTGTCCCCCAGAAGAGCATCTTTGATGGGAGGACATTGAAGACTCGGACTCAAGATACGTTTGGTATGCGCGGTGATATCTGAAAGCAGAATCCGGGGAGAACCCACGATCATAGAGCCTCCGAGAACAATCACGTCCGGCGACCAAAACGCAATGAGATTTTGTATACCATAAGCGAGATGTCCAGCAAGCTCAGCCCAAATCGGATCTTCTTGTGGAATGTCTCTTGGTTTTTTATGGAAACGTGCCTCAAGAGCAGTGCCCGATATTTGCTCTTCTAATGTCACGCCAATATCGCAAGTAGGACAGTCGATATGTTCCACGGATATCACTTGATGTCCGGGCTCAAAGCCAACACTCTGTGCGTCAATCTTGCCATTCACTATACGCGTCCCCCCCACACCAGTACTCACGGTCAAATACGCTACGATAGGAAATCCCTTCCCTGCCCCCACGTGCGCCTCACCAAGCCCCGCGAGAGCGGCATCATTTTCAAGAAGAACGGGAACCCCAAGTCCGCGGGAAAGGTCACTGACCAGCGGTTGTTTTTGCCAATCAGTCAGTACCGAATCATAGGCAATACCCGACCGATCCGCGGTCAGGGGCCCTCGGATACCACCGGCACAAGAGACGAGTGTCTCACTCCCCTGCAGTTTCTGTATTTCTGTAATGATGGCGCCAACACCGTCGCGGTATATAGATGATGTCGCCCACACGATTGATTCATCAATGTGGACGAGATCACGAGTGATCGCGACTCGTGTCTTGGTACCGCCAATATCAAACAGTGCGTGCATATGCGTTATTCGACGATAGGGTGAATGGTTTCTCCAAAGAGCGATGATGCGTCGGTAGCATATTGACCAATAGCATCAAAAAAATACGCGGGGTGCTGTGTCTGAATGTTTCCGATGAGATAGTAGCCGATCGCCATCATGGCCCCGTACCCGGCCCCAGCCGGCAATGGAATGTGTACCCGTGTTTCCGGTGTACCAAAGAGTGTATTCTCTTCACCAAAGCTGACAAAATATTCTGTCGGAGAAGAGACGACCGTTTTTGCATGACGTGCCTGTAGTGTAGTGAAGGCTCGTGCTGATATACGACCGCCAAAGAGTTCATCGAATTTGGTAAGCAACATATCTTTCATAGATATGTACTGGGGAGGAAGAATAAAGAAAAAGGAATCAAACTCTTTCAAAGTACGAGGAATCATCCCCGCGAGCGTGTCTGTGATAAAACTCAAAATTTTCTGCGGATCTTCGTGCGTTTTTGCCAACACCATACCCATGTATGTTGAGGTGTTGTAGGTATATGGCTCACGATTTTTTGGAAATATACACACTCGAGAGGCGTCAATAACAGCACACGCTGGTGCCTCCGGATTGTTTGTCAAAAGCCATGTATCTATTCCTTGACGTTTGAGCTCTGTGGCAATAGGTATCGCGTCCTTCCCACCGGATGCTGAAATAAGCACTGCGGTTGGATGTTGATCTGTGTGACGCTCAAGTATCTGCATATAGGTACTCTCATCGGCAAGCCACACATCTCTATCTTCAAAGAGGAGACGTCCGACGACACTCGCATTTCCACTTCCGCAGACGAGAAGCGAGCGAGCATCAATCACCGGGAGTACCGGTGGTGGCGTCTCAACAAACAACTCAAGTGCCCCCAATACGGCAGTATCAAGTGTCGGAAGCGACTCTGCATCAAACTCTGCCAGCATTTCTCGATACATACCACGTAGCGTTAACGGCCGTACCCTCCTAAAGCCGGGGGCGGTTCTTGATAATTGCGAGTGCTTCATCGACAGAATCAACGAGATGATAGAGGCCCATCTCTGCCTCAGTAATTGTGTGATAACGATCTTTCAAGGTCTGATCAAACCACGCGAGGAGTGGCTTCCAGTATTCTGTCCCAATCAAAATAATTGGGACTTCTTTGATCTTCTTGGTCTGGACCAGTGTGATGATCTCAAAAAACTCATCCAGGGTCCCAAATCCTCCAGGAAAGAAGATATATACCTCTGACGCGAAGGCAAGCATGATTTTGCGTGTAAAGAAATAGTGAAACTCCTGCCCCGCCGTCGTGTATTCGTTCAGTTTCTGTGGTTTCTCGAGCCGGATATTGAGTCCGACCGAATCACCGCCAGCCTCTTTTGCACCTTTATTTGCGGCATTCATAACACCACTGGCGCCACCGGTAATCACCGCAAATCCCTCTTCTGCGAGCCTTCCTGCCAACTCTTCTGCTTGTGCATAGACGGTGTCCCCTGCCCCCGCACGAGCACTCCCAAAGATCGTCGCGGCGAGCGTATAGTTACGCAATAATTCAAACCCGGAGACCAGTTCCGCAATAATTTTAAAAATGCGCCAAGATTCTATTTCATCAGTAACCACAGGACAGAGTAACTCTGTTTCAATACGACTAGTACCAGTACGATGGACGAGTGTCTCTGCGGACAACTCCCCCACCATTGGATGAGCAACACTCAAAGGTGTCTTTTTTTGTGCTCCCGTTTTTTTTATACCAAACATACAAATATGATGATCAGTTATGTATAGAGTAAGAACATCTCTAGTATACGGGGTTTAATCAGAACCGTCGATACCACTCACACCACATCACCGCCAAGGAATGTCATACGCCATAAACTCAGGAAGTAATTTCTGTCCGTACAATAAGCGTGAAATTACTTCGGCATGACTTAGTGCTCCCGTTAACGCGTTGTGTGGCATTGGTTCAGATGGAATGCCACAGTAACGAAGTATCGCGTCAAGATCTAGTGCCGAATGGTGCTTCTCGATCGGTACCACACCCCCATGCACGATCAAATGCATGCAACAGAGTGTGTGCGTATCAATAGTCCGATATGCGAGATCATCTTCAAACCCACCTCGTTCTGCAGCAGCTTTTATAAAATCACGATCAAAGGATACATTTTGGCCAGCCAACGTTCGATCATCTGCTTCATATACCCACGAGAGCAGTGCCCGTACCACCTCTGCCTCAGTACGTCTCTGTGGATCAGTCACCTCGGCTTCAGAAAAGCCTGTAATCGCGAGTGATTCGTCGGAAATATGAGCACCGTCCCATATCCTACACTCCTCATAGAATTGACGCGTCGGATTAGCACAGTCAACCGCGCCTACCGAGACAATCGAATGTTTTGCATAGTTGGTCCCTGACGCCTCCACATCAATCGCGATCATGTCCCTAGCATACTATTTCTCTAGTGCTATGCCTTTGGTTTCGTCTCACGAGTAGTGGGGTGCGAAAAGAACCGATGCAATCGATCACGTATTTGTGCAAATTGAACATAGCGGACACAATATCGATCAAAGTGTTTTGACAGCCACAAAGAATCAAGTGAGAGCAAGTAGAGGCCAAAAATAATCAGCACCAAACCCGGTACCAGCGGAAGTATCAATCCGAACACACCGGAAGCGCAGAGCGCCGTTCCTCCCGTTCTTCGTGCTAGTGTACGTAATGACATAGTAAGTGATTCCAGACTACCTATTCACCACAAAGGCGCCTCTCCTGCCAGATCCACTGTGTTCCGAGTTTGTGGTGAATTGATATATCTCATGTGAGTATACACTACCCTCTCTCATATCCACATTCGTCGCGTGACTGCTGTTCATATCCCCTTACAATTACTCGCAGGGGCATACCCAGCCGCAGCTGCCTCTTCTTTTGAAGAAAACCAAATTTTATTTTTTTCGGCGATGCGTGCGGCACCCGAACACCAAGGCAGATGGTACTTCGTACCATTTTTTGAAGCGACATATTTCTTTTCACTTGTGGTCGCTACTTTCGGCGTAGACGTTGCGGTATGGATTTTAGGTGAAGAAGTGCCCACCGTGGTCTCTCGTGTCTCTGCTGGAGCGGGTGCTTGCACATCTGCCTGCTCAACACTCGCAGACATGCCATTCTCTAAAATGTGCGGGGTGACTGCCTGCACCTCTCCATGAGATTGCACCGAGAGTCGTCCCAACCCGAACGAAATCACGCCAATAAGAAGCATCAGAAGTGCCGAAAACAAGTCACGATCCACAAGCACCCGTCGCAGTGCGGACTTGATTTTATCGCGTCTATCTAGTATAGTCTCTCCCATATACATCGGCGGTTCACTGAACCGTATTATACACGAAGTAACCGCAATTATGTCAACAAAAAAAGCTGGTGGATCAGCAAAAAACCTGCGTGATTCCCAACCGAAATATCTCGGTATTAAACGTTCACAGGGAACCCTCGTAAAGGTGGGTGAAATCCTTGTGCGTCAACGTGGTACGCACATCATGCCGGGCACTCACGTACGCGTCGGACGAGACCATACCCTCTTTGCGGTACAATCTGGTATTGTCTCCTTTAGGAACGTGCGAAAAACTCATTTCGATGGAAAAACTATCGTGAAGAAGGCCGTAAGTGTAACAACTGCATCATAGACACGACCCAAAAAAGACACTTAATTTAACACGAACTAGCGAGCGCAGGGTACAACGATATGCGGTATACTACCCCTCATGAGACGCTTTCCATTTCCCACAGAACCAGCATTCGCCGTCTTTAGTGCACTTACCGAGCCGGCAGATGTACAGGATTTCCTTAATACAATACCGATGGACCAGCCGACACCGACAGACAGCTGTCGTTCCCCTCGTGAGACGCTCCGATATGGACGCACTGCTTGTTTTGAAGGCGCACTCCTCGCCGCCTCCGCACTGTGGTACCACGGACGAGCGCCACTCCTCTGTGATTTCGAGACGACGCCAGAGGATGAGCCCCATGTCATCGCACTCTTTCGCGAAGGACGCTACTGGGGTGCAATCAGCAAGACCAATCACAGCGTCTTGCGCTTCCGCGATCCCGTGTATGCAAGCGTGCGTGAGCTCGTCATGTCATATTTTCACGAATATATTCTCGATACCGGAAAGAAAACCCTCCGGAGGTTTTCAAAAGAGCCGTTCTCTCTGCTTGATTTTGACGACGAGTGGCTGATCACCGAAGAGCCCGTGTGGGGTGTCCATGATGATCTTGCACATGCGCCACATCAGCATATCGCGCCACGACACATCAGTGAACACCTCCGCCTCGCTGAACCAATCGAAATTCAGGCAGGAAAAATCATTCAGTGGGGGTGAGACCAGTCTGCATTCTGGTTCAAAACCAAGCGACTACAACGAAAGACACCCACGAGCACTGAACATTTCAGATACGGTCGGTACCGCTCCTTTTTTTATTTCTGCGACTCTCGTTGTGCCAAGTATGCTCACAAAACACGCTTCCTGCGCAGGGGCGATCGAAGATGGCAGTGCTGAAGGGTTGATCCCGATAGTCTCTAGTGCCTTTTTCTGTGCTTCAGTGAGACCACTTCCCTGTGGGCTCGTCGTCGCCTGTAGCCTTGTGGTTGTCGCCGTGGTTGTGGTGGTTGATTGAGATGAGCCAAAAAAGAGGGGTTTCAAATGGAATGGGTCTGCAATGACAAAATACGCAATACCAATCAGCAAGATGAAGAATATCACCCCCAACGTGACAAAAAAACCGAAAAGTACTTTTTTCATGGGTACACTATAGCAACTACCGTCACTTCACATAATACAACACGCCATCCCCTGCCACCTAACAGAACGACATGACATATTTTTTACAGAGTACTACGATCCCTTTACTGATTCAAAGATGTCCTCTATGCTGTGTGCAATAGAATCAAGTGATTCATCGGATTTTACTATGTACCCTCGCACACCAAGTGCAACACCTTCACTGATCGTACCGAAGTTAGATAAGTTTGAAGTAATGAGGACAGGTACCTGTACCTCTTCCTTTGTCCGCTCTCGCAACTGCTTCAGAAAACCCAGACCATCAAGTTTTGGCATATTGATATCGAGAACAATCAGATCGGGCTTCTCAGAAGACGCCTTCTCAAGACCAACTTCACCATCACCTGCCAATACTATCTCATATGACAATGACCGCAACTTTTCCCCAAGTGTTTTTTGAAACACCACATCATCATCAATAAGAAGAATTTTTTTCATAGGTATGTTGGGTGAATTATGAGTATATCGCTACAATGGTACCACAAAGAAGAATGCGCTCCCAACGCCAGCCTGTGATGCGACACCAATTGAGCCACCATGTGCCTCCACAATACCCTTTGCAATCGCAAGTCCGAGCCCAGTGCCTTTTACACCTGTTTGGGAGGTAGTATCAAGCTGTTTAAACTTCGTGAAGAGCTCTTTTATCTGGGCC
Source organism: uncultured Candidatus Saccharibacteria bacterium (assembly GCA_964614265.1). GTDB lineage: Bacteria > Patescibacteriota > Minisyncoccia > Phycocordibacterales > UBA918 > JACQKD01. The sequence continues at coordinate 20,038 of CAZTKT010000004.1, forward strand.
TCTGTTATGCCCGCACCCGTATCAGAAACAACGACTACAACAGATGCTGGAGTACTTGTGAATGGTTCTTCAGGGAGTGGGACGCTCGGCTGTGCTGGAAGAGCGGCTAGTTCATCACTGATATGCTCGCCAGTGGTATGCGCAAGAACCAATATTTCGATGGCACCACCCGCTTTCGTAAACTTCAGTGCGTTTGAAATAAGATTGTTTAACACCTGCTTGATAGTAGCCTGATCTATCGGCACCAGTGCAGGAAGTGACTTATCATACGTGACATGAAATGTAAGCTTTGCATCAGTAGCGCTCGGTTTGAAAAAATCAATTCTATTGTCTATCACTGCCTTGATGTCGGTTGGCTCCTTTTTTACCTCAAACTTCCCTGCCTCGAGTTTGGAGATATCAAGGATGTCATTGACAAGTGCAAGCATGCCCATACTATCGGTACTAATCATGCGAATATACTCATCGAAATCTTTTTTCTGAAGTTTTTTTCTGCCCCCACGAAGCAATTCACTAATTTTGTTAATCCCCGACAGTGGCGTACGCAACTCGTGCACAATCATGGAGGTAAATTGCTCACGGATTTGTTCAATCGAACGCTCGGCAGTCACATCGTGAAAGATTACGACACCACCACCCACCGTCGCATCACCAGGAACTCCAGACAAATTGGTCGTCACCGGAAATACAAAAATCTGGTAGAACTTGTCTCGTATTAAAACATCCTCTGACTTAAAAGGCTTGTTCAGCTTTACGCTCTCTTCAAGTTTGCCACGGATGTCAAACTTGCCTTCGAGATTATCAATAAAATCGAAGATGGTGATACCTTCTTTTGTTGGTTGCCCAATGATCGCTCGCGCACTTGGATTTACCACCATGATACGGTAATCAATATCGGTCATAACCACACCGTCGGCCATACTTTCTACCATCGCGTTCACTTTTGCCTGCTCAGTCTTAACAACACTTTGGAGACTGGTCACCGCCTTAGACGCCTGTTGAATAATCTTATAAAGGATCGTCATTTCCTCCTCCTTGTAGAGACCAGTCTTGGTATCCGCAACCGTCAACACACCTACCACTTTCTCGGCAATCACGAGCGGAATGTTGAAGAATGATCGCACCGGTTCATCAAGTTCCTCGATAATGATTGCACCGGAGACAATATCCTTGATGTCTTTCTTATTCAGCTCTCGATCAAGGAGCGCGGAGAGCGAGCCTATCATGCGATCCTTGATGTCGTTGACAAATCGCTGATGCACCGAACGCTCAAGGTGAATCTTGAAAATAAGCTTTTCGGGACCCAAAAGCATGTACGAGACCGCGGAGTAATCGATGAATTGATGGAGTGAGTTAATGATGATATCAATGATCTGTTGGACATCGAGTGAATAGCCGATCCGATCCCCCAATTCCTTGAGAATAGCAAGCTCATACATTCTTCTGCTGATGTCTTGCTCTCGCTTTTCGAGGACATGTTTTGCTTTACGATCCTTGATCCACAAGAATATACTGGCAACCACACCGCCAATCGCGAGGAGAACAGCTATGACCGTAAGTAGCATTTTTGTGGAGAAACTAGAGAACGTTTAGTAGAAACTATCGTTATGCAGGAACGGCCATTTGTGCTTGCGGTGCTTGCCCGGCCTTCAAACGCATAGCCGCCATGATAACTGCAACCGCCGCAATAGTAAGAAATATTTTTTCCACGCCCTCGCCAGTATCACTCGTCACATCTACCACCTTCCAACTTTCAAAGAGTAATTCCCAGAAATGTTGGACACCCAGTGCCCATAGCGCAATGACCATTGGATCTGCCACCGCGCGACCAATCTGACCAAGATCTTTCTTTGCAACAAGCAAATACGAACCCGTAAATCCAGCAAGCATGAACGCAAGGAAATGGTGTAATCCGAGCTGCGCAAGCGGTGAGGCAACGTACGCATTCACGATTGGTTCTGACATATTTGGGATAAGAAAGACAATCGCTACGACAGCAAGCGCACATATACCCCATGTCCGCTCTTTGCCTATCGCTCCCCCTTGTTCTGTTGCCCCCAATCCCACAAGTGCACGGAACGCAAGAAAATAGGACCCAACTGCAAGATAGAACAGAAGATGCCACCAGATATCGACTGAATCATCTGCGATACTAAAGAAGTCGGCACCGAGCTTCTGAAAAACGGTCACCGCAAAGAAGACCCCGGTACCAATGGTGACATATGTAAAAATGGACCCGAGTGCAGACGCGCCAAATCTCCGCGCAACCTGTGCGATCATGATTGTCGCGATCAAGAATCCCAGCGAGGACACATAGTACCCGAGTAAAATAAGTGATTCCATATGTATAATTACTTAGTAATATTGATGTTTGGGTACTTTGCAAAGATCGAGCCCAATGCATTTTTTACAATCTGGCCAGAGAGCTCTACATACTGGTCAACAAGATTTTGTAAGGTCTCCGAAGGATTAACCCCGACACCTGTCACCTTCCCATCATTGTCTACCATTAGCCCGCTTACACTGCGTGCTTTGAGAATGGCAATCTCAGGACCAAGAATCACTGATTGTTTTTTGATAATCTCACTGATCAACGCCATGTATTGTTGCGTGTCTTCCATATAGTGTGTTACTGACGAGTAAGCATCCAACCCTACTAGGATGGTAGCACCCTGCGTAATACGATGATAGAGATACCCTGTTGATTACCCTATACCCCCCACGCCCCCTAGATCACTTTCAAGTAATCAGGTGTTGCAATTAATTATTGAACTTAGGAGATTCCCTCTCGTGGGGCAGAAAGTCTGTATTGAGCATATAGTTTCCGACATATCCCCAGGCACACAGGAAGAGAATGCTATACTATTCGGCACATGCGTCACCTCTTACACCGAATCCCCCACACATTTGCCAAGGTATTTGTCTCAAAATTCTTCGTCGTGCATATTCTGGCAGTAGTACTCACCTATCTCTTGGTCATGTCAGGATTTGATTGGTTCTATTTCACCTCGACTCAGATACCTACTCTACAAAAAATTCTCTTCCCCGCGATCGTTATCGGGGGCATCTTTCCCATCGTCGTCCCCCTCGTCATTGCACTCAATGCATACCTCCTCCCGAGCCGTATGTTGGCAGTAACGGCTTCCGCACTCGGTCAAGCTGCCGTACTAGGTATAGTCATTTCCTCACTCTATAAAGCATTCACCGGCAGAATCCAACCAGATATATTTAATGCCGTTATTGACGGTAGTCGTCAATTCCAATTTGGCATTCTGAACCACGGCATCTTCTGGGGCTGGCCATCGTCACACACCACCATTGCGTTTGCTATGGCACTCACCGCATGTACTCTGTATCGCAAGAATAAAACCTTGCGATTTCTTTTCTTCTGCTACGCTCTCTACATAGGCATCGGTGTCTCGACGAGTATCCATTGGTTTTCAGACATGGTGGCTGGGGCACTGATTGGCTCCGTGATTGGTGTTACCGTGGGCACATCGTTCCTGCATCTCATGAAAAAACGGACGGTCTCTTCATAACACACCAATGGCAGTACGGACGAACATCTTGATGTTATTTCTGTTTGTTCGAATAGATGTAGTACAACGCCAACGGAGCTGCCCAGTTTGCAAACCGTTCAATAAAATCAAGCCATCCCGCCCCCACAAGCGGACGCACGAGTGCTGTCCAGAATCCCCAAAATGCCGCCCACAGTAACACTGGTCTGATAGGCTTCACAAGAACAATGAACGCCACGATCACATCCGCAACACCTACCAATACGATGAGTGTCGTCGCGGTCGCTTCGTCAACACCAACAAGCTGTACCATCCACTTGATCCAATCCGGCTTCTTACCAATTGCAAGCAATCCGTGACCAAGAAACTCTCCTGCCACTCCAATACGGAGCAACCATTCTACCTTTTTTTCATTTGTCATACGCGCATATAAAAAGTGATAAACTACTTCCTTTTTAGATAGTATCACTCCCAACACACCTTTGTTTTGATACGTGTGTGCAACCGAGACGATAATAACGTGCCGTACCGTGCGGTGCTACACAACCACCTGTGTACAATGCGCGCAGCGCAGCGCGGCTACCGGAATCTCACTGCAACACTCCGTACAACGCTTCGTGGTTGGGTCTGCTGGCACCTCTGTGCGCTGATGAGCAATCAGCACATTCATTGGTTTGACCACAAAGAAGAATACTGCGATAGCGACAAGGACAAATGAGATGAGCGCATTGAGAAAATGCCCGTACATGAGTTTACTCCCGTTCATAACAAGAAACAGACCCCCAAAATCCGGTACGGTTGCAATGGCCGAAATAAGGGGCGTCAGTAGATCAGTCACCAACGCGGTGACAATGGTTCCGAATGCGGCACCAATGACCACGCCAACCGCTAAATCAACTACATTCCCTCGAAGTAAAAATTCTTTGAATTCGTTGATCATAAGATTATAGTATCGTATCCCCCCTGTCTCCCATAAAAAACATCGACGTTGTGCAGTATAACAAACATCCTGAAAATATTCCGCTCTATGGTACTGGAGCAAAAATCTCTGGATGCTGAGAACCCGTCACTTCGAGTGTCGCCCACGCACCCTTGTTCATCCGCGCCAATGCATGATCCACAAGGAGATACTTCCCCGGCACATCAACCGTAAACTCAACAATGGTAGCCCCGCCGGGGAGTACTGCGGTTGTCTGTACATTTTTAAATATCGAAGAACCCACACCCATTGCGGCTTCAGGGTACACCGTATCAAAAATTTCTCCGATCACGTGAAAGGATGAAACAAGGTTGACTCCCCCATTGCCCACATAGAGGCGAATGCGATCCCCAACAGTGGCGTGAAGGCGAGGTAATGATTCAACCGTTCCATTAAACACTACATAGTTTGGATTACCCGCAAGCAATGCGTTTGAATCAAACGCAACAAGCCCCCGTTTCCCCAACTGCCCCATAGTGTAAAACTCCCCCTGCATAACATAAAACTCCTTGTCAACCGGAGAAAGCGCAATCGCCGGATCACTCGGCTCAACGAGTATCAGTCCATACTGGCCATGCGAGTTGTGTGTACTCACATTTGGTGTTGCACAATGGTACACATAGAGGCCTGGGTTAAGCGCTTTGAAGCGAAATGTCTTTGTCTCGCCGGGCGCTACATCACTCAGCGATGCGCCCCCGCCCGGCCCGGTCACCGCATGTAGATCGATCGTATGGTGATGCAAACTCGTTTTGTCATTGCTCAGTGATACTTCCACCGTGTCTCCCTCACGAATACGCAAAAATGGCCCGGGAACCTTTCCGTTGAACGTCCAATAATTCAGATAGACATCAGGGGCAATCGTGGAGAGTACCTCTTGTGCAGTGAGGCGTATACGGACAATACCGTCTGGATCAGGAGACTGTGCCTTCGCGGGCACTTGTTGAGGGTCAGTACCGATATCAGACACCCGTGCAAACCGTTGTTCTTGTGTAAAAAACTTGAGAATGTGAGCAAATGAAATGGACGGTGCCATACCTCCGGGCGCGTCTGAATGCATAAACAGGGGCATCGCAAACTCTGGTGCGTATGTGCGATCAGAGAGAAATGCCACGACACTCGCAATACCAAGCACAAACAAAGGGATATACACTCCCCGCTCTCTCAAAAATGCACGGGCAACTGGGCGCTTCAGAATATGTCTCACCAATATCAACAACGCACCGATGGCCGTAATCGTTGCACCTATTTCGAGCAACAGGTAAATAAACATGGGTACATTAATCTAACTTTCCCATATACCGCAGTGTCTTCGTACTAAAATAAAACGCGAGCAAGAAGAGGATGGCGAGCAGTTGACGAAGGAGAAAGATACGATCTTCCGGCGTAAACAAGGAAAAATCATTCGTTGTAAAGTATGCCGAGATCGCGGCATACTCAAACACCATAAATGCGAGGCCGGAGACGAGTGCGTCGCTCAAAATAGAGAGGCGTGAAGTCGGACTCGTCAGTCCCGCAAGCAAGGCCAATACCAACACACCGACGACGCCGGCGACAAGATAGAGTCCAAGCAACGCGCTGTCAAAGGGAATAGCAATAAGCAGTATAAGGCCAGCAAGGAGTAGAATACCGCGAATCACATCTCCATAGTAGTGAGGGATTCGATCCTTTGGTCGAGATACAAACCCAAATCCAGGAATCTGTTCCATATAAAGAAGTATATACCGAATCAGACCTATGTATAGAGCTGGGTATGCCTTGCTGGTACTACACATTCACGGGCTGGGGAACACCAAAAAGATTCCCTTCTGGGCCCTTACAATATGCGAGCATCCCCACGTTTGGTACCTCCATCTTTGCAAGCACAATCGTCCCCCCGGTATCCTGTATTTTTGCGAGTGTCTCATCGATACTAGGTACCTCAATAGTACAGACCATATACATTTATACCTCTTGTGTAAGGCCTTGCGGAAGAAAATAGTACAACGGTATGATCACAAAGATCGCAACTGAGATAGAGGGATGAATAAAAGCCAGTACTACCGACGCACCATAACACCCGACCCCAAGCCACGATCGTCGTTGTTGTAGCGTTCGTGTCGCAAACGAGACACTTTCAGGCAACAACCTGCTGTGAAAAAACACGTAGCGTGTCATCAAAGAAAACGCGATGGCACTCATGCACAAGACAAACCCGTAGAGCGCAACCACAAGCGGAATCGTCGGGTAATCACCAAGAAGGGCTGTCGCAAACGGCACAACCGCAAGCCAAAACAGCAGATGATTGTTGTACCACAACAGCCTTCCATCCGATTTTTCAATCGGATGGAAAAAATGATGGTGGTTGACCCAAAAGATAGCCACCGTCACAAAACTAACCAAAAAACTTACTAGTTTTGGTGCGAGTGACAGAAGCGCTTCCCATGCATCAATATTGGTGAGGGTATGCAACTCCGGCACGCGGATCTCCAGTATCAAAATCGTGACAATAATCGCGACAACCGCATCACTAAATGCCTCAATCCGCACGGTGCCTTCGAGTGTATCTACTTTTTTAGAATGATGCACAGACATTATGCTCTACCATATCACTCTCGTCTCCTATAAGAAAGTACACCCTATGCTCAATCTACAAACTCCGCAAATGCCTCAACCGCCTCCTCCACGATCTCAACATCTGCGTCAGCGATCAGTTCTTGCTTGAGTTTCACAAGTACCCCATAAATCTCTTGTGCACTGTAGCCCTTCCCTTTCAACTTCTCTGCTTCTGTGAGTACGACATTATCCATCGGAGTGCTTTTCCGTAGTGCAGTATCAAAGATTTTTGTAAATGGATGAGACATGACAAACAATTGCAGACGGAGATCGAGGGTATGATTCCTACCCAAACGTAAACGCATAGAATCGCACTCCCTTATTTTTGATTCGAAGTTCAAGTACATGTTCGCCCGCTTCACTATTACGTATGAGCTTATAGAGTCTACTCTCACCGATCCTCACAATACCGTGTGTAACATCCTCACCAGCCGATGTGCTGACTGGCTGTCCATCCTGTACGAGGGCAACATCGGCAGGCATGTCAGCATCGGCAACAATATACACTTCCTTTGCAGTATAGCGATAGACGATACGGCCGTCTGAAGCTGACTGTGCATATTCTGGCAGAATGTTCCATGTTCCTTCCAAATACAATGCATTTTGTGTGTATGTTTTTGGCAAAACAAAGGTCTGTTCACCAGAAACACCAGCCGTGCCATTTGCAAGATATTTGTTCCGAGCCGATCCAAAATAGGTTTCAGGACTTGCGGTCTGTATCGTGGCTCTCGGCAGAGCCTCCGACACGAGTCCCTTTCCTTCTGGCATGCGTTCGTCAAGTACTGTGGCTCGCTCCGCCAACAGTTCTTTAATCTTCATCTCTGTCTCCTCGTATCCCCCTTCGCCAATATGGTCGTACACGATATTCCCATAGATATCTATCAGATATTTTCGAGGCCAATAGCGATTTTCGAACGCATTCCACGTCGCGTAGTCGTTATCCAACACTACTGGATTTTTGATCCCAAAGCGTTTCATTGCCTCGCGTACATTGTCGATATTTTTTTCAAAGGCAAATTCTGGTGTGTGAATACCAATAATTTCTAACCCCTGGGATTTATATTTCTCATACCACGCGTTGACATAAGGAAACGTACGCTGACAATTGATACAGCTATAGGTCAAAAAATCAACAAGAATAACTTTTTTACCCACCAATGAACCAATGGTAATACCGTCAGTATTCACAAACCCAGCGGGCTTTACGATTTCAACATATGGTACGCCCTGTTTCTTTGCTATTGGTTTCTGCGTCCCCGACCCTTTTTGTGTCGCATCAGCGGGAGATTGATCCTCTCTTGCCGGTGGTGTATCTTCAGTGCGTTGTAGCAGTCGTTGTTCTACTTTTGTTATGTCAAAATATCCGCTGTTGAGAATAGCTGTCTCCAGCTTCTTTTCATATCCAAACACAATTGACATTCCAATAATGAGAAACAACACCCCGACCACCCGCTTCACAACTCCTCGTGAATCCGCAAGACTGGACATCCTACGCACGAGTCCCTCGCCGATAACCCCAATGAGTAAGAGCATGAGCGAAAGCCCCAGCGTATACGCGAGCAGGTAGAGTGTCCCAAGCGCAAAACTCACTGGAAGTACGGACGCAAGAATAACAAAGTACGTTGGCGAACACGTCGAAAAGATTGGCCCAAGCGATGCACCAATGAGCACATCACCCCAGAAACTTTTTTTCTGAAATCCCGTACCCATGAGCGTGTTGGAATTTGCAGAAAGCATCGCAAGCCCAGGAATATGCTCCCATATAGTTGGGAATACGAGCGTAAGTCCAAAGAACGTAATAATGCCACCGGAAAGATACGACCACACCTCTGGTGGTACCGTAATGAATGCCGTGGATACCTTGAGTATATACGTGAAGAGGATGATCGAAGAGGCCAACGACCCCACCACAATGTATGGTGTCCATCGACTTCTCCCAGACGTGGACGAACCAAGTACCACTGGAAGGAGTGGCAATATGCACGGAGCAAAAACCGTCAACACGCCCGCGATAAACGAAACAATCAGAAATGCCATATTATCGTATCTCCGCTACAAGTGCTGAAAGCGTTGGACTTCCTTGCCATTTTTTGATCATCGTCCCTTTCGCATCCACTTGTACAAACGTATGTTGATACGTGACGCCATACTTTTGCTTGAGTGCCGTCGAGTCATCATAATTTACATCAAGTATCGTGAGGCTTGGAGGTATCGCTGCCATATGTGCTTTAATATCCGCATCTACTGCCCTACATGAAGGACACCAACTCGCTCTAAAAAACAAAACGACGTGATGTTCATTCGACGCGGTCAGTATCTTTTCTGGTGTATACGCTTCGTATGAGCCTGCAGACATCATCGATTCTCCTTTTTTCTCTGTCGTTGTGCCTTCTGTAGACATACTCTTCTCCTTCTCCATGGCCTCTTTGTCCCTTTTTGCATCCGCGTCCATGGCCGCCTGATCGCCTGATTTTGAGAGCGCACTATCTTTATCCTGATCGGTCATCATCGCCTCGTCAGGTGTACTCTTCGCCATATACACCCCCCCCACAATGACACCCAGCACAATAATCCCCATAAGTATTACTACATTTTTTTGCATATTATTTTTGTATATATCCGTTAGTACTCAACAGTCTACATGCCACAAATAAAAATGTAAAGCGTACTTAACATACACATATGTGGATAACGCGATACCCTTCCCCTCATACCGAACTCGCAACGTAGTCGCCTGGCAGGGAGTGGAGAGTTCGGTATGAGGGGAAGGTCCGGAATAACGCACAGGCTATCCCCCCGCCCTAGTAATGCCTATCACTCCACACGCGCGTTAGTATTTTAGTGAGAATCATTGCCATAAAAACAATAACAAGCCACGGGTCCATTGCCTCACGATATTCTTGAATAACAATCGCAATAACAAGAAGTGCGGAGCCGACGAGGAAAGAGTTCCGCCCCGCGAGGGTTCTATGTACCGCATCACGCTCATCAAAAACACGCTCTCGCAACACAAAGGTTGCAAATATACCAAACGACACGAGCGCAATCGCCATAAGGAACATCATCACCATGTCCGGCATCCAAAAATGGAACGGGTTCAAGAGCAGAACGGCAAGTGCGAGGAGTGCCACAGAAACAACCAATTCTTTTGTCGAATTATTTTTCATATCTTATTTTAAAAATATCTTCCACCGAAACATGGAAGAAGCTGGCAATCCGGAGCGCAAGCAACACAGACGGAGTATAGTTACCCTTCTCAATAGCGATGATCGTCTGACGACTCACTCGCACTCTCTCCGCCAACTCCTCTTGAGTCACCCGCTTCTCCATACGGAGGGTATGTACATTGTTTGAAATATACGTTTGCATGTTGCTTCCTGATACTATTGCGCACTGAAATCAACATGTCAAACTGACGTTACATACGGCCTGCTCCTGACGAGGGACACCGTAGCGATGGCACATTCCTTCCTATCTCTGCTGTGTGGTTTGGACTATGTTAGAACCTCTTTAATGCAGGTAAGTGACTACGCTTTGTTTGCTTTAGTGCAGAATTGGTGATTCAAAGGAACCTGTCGCTCAGACTTAATTTTGTCCTTATCCTTGCATTGGGCAGTTCATTGTGTTGCTGATAATCAGGTGTTATACTCGCGCAAGTAGACATTGTCGAGCATATGCATGCTTAGGCAATTTTTGTTCTTCACAACCTCATATATCTCCGAAGGAGACCGTTCATGGGGAAAATCTTACTAGCAGTGCTTACAGGATTGTTGTATATGACGTCGGCCGAAGCGGCGACGGTCTATTACCAACCAACACCGTACCCTCTAAAAAAGGCGAGCGGGTCGTCAATGCCACAAGGCATTGACGTTGTGCACACATGGAGTGGGTGGTTTAGCAGCTCCTTCAACAAGACGCTCGTGCAAGATAACAAGTTGCAGATCGGCGGGTGGGGAGACACCTATGCCTCCCCGATCAGGTTCGATCTCACTGGTTTGCCGAGAACAGTCAGCGGCGCACGACTGTACTTGTACGCGCTTCCCTCTGGCGCGGCAGAACCATCCCAAGTGGCAATGTTCCCAATCACTTCGGACTGGAGCCCCGCCACGATTGGATGGAACAACTTTCCGTCAACTGCCAATGGCTTATCTTGGCAAGTCTCACCACTAACGCTCGTGAACACGTGGCGTGCGTATGAGATTACTGGCTGGTATAACGACTGGAAAAGTGGTGTGCGTCCAGATAAGGGACTATTGATCTGGCCATATAACAATGATGGCACACAACGCTTCGACAGGTTTGTCTCATCAAGATCAACCGATAAAGAAAAGCGACCATTATTGCGGCTAGACTTCACCCCGCCAGTAGGAATGCCTAATTTCAAAATGCCTGTCCCTGGCGGAGCAGAGTGGTTACTGACGAACGAGATAGGCGGCTACGAGTGCATGGGCGCAACTCCTTTGCCAGATACGGCACATCAGGGGAACAGCTATTTTTCCATCGACATTTCCCCATCGAATGTAAAAGATGTAGGAGGATCGTACACAGGCAATATCCCCATCCTTGCAGCGGCAGATGGAACGGTTGTCTATGCGGAAACCAATCAATATGTCCCGAATGGGTATCACATTGTGCTCAATCACAGCGGAAGCTCAAGCACGACCAGCGGGTACACAACGAAATCATTGCACCTCAAAGATCGTCCAAGGCGAAGTAACGGTGTAGCACTGGCCGTGGGCAATACGGTATTACGGGGTGACCAGGTTGGAATAATGGGAACCACTGGTGTGCTTTCTGATGGGACGCCGACAAGTACTGGCGTGCACTTGCACTTTGGAGTGTACTACAATGGAAGCGGTGCTTCCTCGGTATCCCAGCTCACCTATGCTGTTATGGACGGATTACACATGAAGAGTTACCAAACCGAGTGCTCGGTAAACTCAAGCGGAGTTCCGACAGTTCGGACACAGTTCTATCGTTCTTCAAATCGTGTCTATTAGCACGCCACATCGGCGAAGCTCGGATGCTTCGCCGATTTTTTATTTTTAGTGAAATACAACGCTCTCCATAATGGCTCTATCAAGAGGACCGTAATAAGACAAAGTGTCTACAGAGCTGAAAAATCTGCTAAAAACCAAAAAACCTTTTTGAGGGAGTTTGAATATATACTTCTCATTCCTATTGGTAGTAACTATCTCTCCTGAATCTAATGGTTCTTCCGCATTCACAGAAAATACCTGATGCACACCCGATATCCCGGATTTGGTTTTAATAGGTTCGCTCGTAAGGAAGCGCATAACAAACTTTGTCTCGTCCACTCCAATCACGGTATACTCTTTCTTAAAATCATCAAACGATGTGAATTCGGGGTCGGTGCTCGTAAAACAACTCGGTGCTGAAGTAGAGAGAAAACTGGACTTTGGATCAGGGCCTGTCACAAGGTACGGACATCCACTGTCAGGTTCAACAGGTTGCACCAGCGTAAGCTCATCCGGGTATCGAAACGAAAATCCCGAAACTTTATCCGTGTAGGTCTTGGTAAGCTTGCCAAACACAAATGGTTCTATCGGTTCGACTGGTGCTGGTGTCGAGTCGGGTGCGTTTTGCAAGGCGATAAGTTCAGAACATGGTGTGGTGGTAGCGGACTGGTCGCACGGGATGTTGTTTATTGGTGCTGGGTTGTGAACAATGACCTGATTGCGAGCAAAAGAATACCACGAAGTATACACTGCCCCAGCGACGAGAATAGCCCCAAAGACAAAGAGAATCGTTTTCTTACTCATGACTTGGAATGTAACACAGGGAATCTATAAACACAACAGAATGGACCTTAATGTTTCAAAACTTTGGAATTACCCCACAACTTCCCCCTTCTGAAGCATTCTTTTATTGTGTGGCTTGGACTATGTTAGAACCTCTTTAATGCAGGTAAGTGACTATTCTCAGTTTTCTTTAGTACAGAATTGGTAAGAAATCCATCCCCCCCGCTCGACGACGTTAGACTGCGTTTGAGAGAAGAGAGAGGAGCCTTTACTTCATTTCTTTTCTAAGTTATCGTGTCACTATGAAAGAAAAAGACTGTATATTTTGCGGTATTGTAGCAGGAGAAATCCCGTCGAATAAGATTTGGGAGGATGAAAAGCACGTTGCTTTTCTCTCAATTTTCCCAAACACTGAAGGGTTTTCTGTCGTAATTACCAAAGAGCATTATCCAAGCTATGCTTTTGATCTCCCTGAAGATGTACTCACGGGCTTGTTGCTTGCCGCCAAGAAAACAGCAAAGTGCCTAGACGCAGCTTTCGAGGATGTCGGACGCACCGGTCTCATCTTTGAGGGTTTTGGTATCGACCATATCCATGCCAAACTCTTCCCTATGCACGGAACAGGAAACATGGCCGAGTGGAAGCCGCTCAAATCAAATGTAGATAAATACTTTGATACATACGAAGGATACATCTCATCGCATGACTACCAGCGCGCAGATGATGAACAACTCGCCGAACTCGCAAAGAAAATCAGAGCATAAAATTCTTTCTTTATTTGTAAACGAAAGAAGGGGTCTGTCTCCATGCTGGGGATCGTTGCCAAAGCTCTTGAAAAAACAGAGAATTGGGTCAATAGAAACATTTCGGGTACTATTCAGCTCCCTTTGAGTAGTTCGCAGATC
>CAZTKT010000005.1:0-33027 GCA_964614265.1 uncultured Candidatus Saccharibacteria bacterium
TCAGTCAGAATTTTGTTGGAAAAAAGTTCGTGCAAAGGATACAATTACATCACAATTTGAAACTTCGGCAGGAGTGAGCGAAAAAATGGCGCGCGCCGAAGGCGCGATGAAAGGTGATGAAATGAATTCCGTCTTGCGGGTGCGGGTGAATTCGGAGGGCGGGCGGAAAGCAAGAAATGAGATCTTAATAGTTGTTGCTTTTTTTGAATCCAAAATCTATTTATGAACAAACCAAAATATTTTCTCTATGCTCGCAAGAGCACCGAAGATGACGATAAGCAAGTGATGAGCATTCCAGCTCAACTTGTAGAGCTTCGTGAATTTGCGAGCAGAGAAAATCTTGAAATTCTTGAGGAATTTCAAGAATCGAAAAGCGCAAAGAGTCCCGGACGAGAAGTGTTCGGCGAAATGATGCTCAAGATTGAAAAGTTAGGCAATGTTGGTATTCTCGCGTGGCATCCTGACCGACTAGCGAGAAATAGTGTTGACGGAGGACGCATCATTTACGCCGTAGACACTTCAAAAATCGTCTCTTTGCGTTTTCCGACCTTTTGGTTTGAACCCACTCCGCAGGGGCTGTTTATGCTTCAAGTGGCGTTCGGACAAAGTAAATATTATTCTGACAACTTAAAACAAAATGTTGAGCGAGGTATGCGCCAAAAACTTCGCCGTGGTGAATGGTTAACACGCGCTCCTTTTGGATATGTGAATAATCCCATTACGAGAAATATTGAACCTGATGTGGTGAAATCTAAAATCATCGTGCGCGCGTTTGAGGAGTATTGCAAAGGTAACCACGGTCTAGAATCATTGGCGAAGTTTTTGGCTGATCATGGTGTTGCTCAAAAGTCCGGAACGCCACTTGGCAAAGCTTCAGTGAAAAGAATTTTAACCAATCGTGCTTACTTGGGATTTACTTTACATCACGGTGAATATTTTCCCGGAAGCTTTGCGCCAATTCTTTCTCCGACACTGTTTGAAGCTGTGCAAAAACAACTTCTCGTGCGAGCGCATCCAAGACATTCCAAAATATCTCACAATTTTCCTTTCACTGGACTTTTTCGTTGTGGGGAATGTGGAAGCATGATAACCGCTCAGTGGTGTACCGGAAAAATGGGTGGTCGGTATCGCTATTATCGTTGTACGAAAAAGGAAGGAAGATGTAGTCAGAGATATTTAATGGAAGATGCGCTCGCTCTCCAAGTTAAGGAACAACTTCAATCAGTATCGCTTCCCGAAGCGTGGGCAGATTATATGCTCAAAAAAGTAGAGGTTTTTGAGCACGAGGAAATCCACGCTTCGGGAAATCGGCTCGGGCAGTTTAAAGAAGATTTAAAAACGCTTGAAGCAAAACTAGATGCTCTAGTTGATTTACATTTGAATGGCGACATTGAGCGTGAAATATATCTGACTAAAAAGGACACGCTCATGCGCCAAAAACTCTCGCTTCAAGCAAAATCTTCATCTGCCCGAGCCGAGAGAAAGAATTGGGTCGAACCCCTGCGGAAATGGATTTTGGATTCAAAACGCGCGGGGTTTCTCGCTACGAGAGAAAATTTTCATGAAATGAAAGATTTTCTGCGTTCCTTCGGAACGAACCCCGCGCTGAAAGACAAAACTATTTCGATCTCATTTTGCCCGCCCTCCGAATTCACCCGCACCCGCAAGACGGAATTCATTTCATCACCTTTCATCGCGCCTTCGGCGCGCGCCATTTTTTCGCTCACTCCTGCCGAAGTTTCAAATTGTGACCTTACGGGGAATCGAACCCCGATTACAAGCATGAGAAGCTTGTGTCCTAACCGTTAGACGATAAGGCCAAAAAATGCTGGGGGCATTTTTTGGTTGAGTGGAATACTTATTCCAAAGACCACTCTCGTTATCTACTCACCAAACCCTGAGCATACTTGAGTCTGGGGCACATTTTTGGTTGAGTGCAATACCTAACCAAAATACCCCGTGCGTTCCCTTCTCCCTTCGTATGATCGCTGTCTGGGAGAGGTGTTTGGTTGAATGCAGTACTTCATCCAAACAGAGCCATACTACCGAAAAATTACGAAAAATGCTAGGTTTATATATGATTTTGGAGGAGTGCCCGGAATTGGTAACGGACCGGTTTCGAAAACCGGCGGGCGCAAGCCCTTGTGGGTTCGAGTCCCATCTCCTCCGCAATTCTGAATTTGAAGTAAGATTGACCTCGCCCGTGCCGAGCGCATGGTGGTTCTGAACTTAATCGTACGCTCGACAAATTGCTCCGCCACCGCCTTGCAGACTCGGTTCTGCCAAAACTATTTTCTGAGGAAAAGAAATCCATCACTTGTAACAGTTCGGGAAGTTGCTCAAGCTCTTGGCGTAACTGTTAATAAGTTGATTAGCTGACCTACTTCAAAAGATGCTAGAATGCAGGTAATCGTCAATATTAGCAAATAACTTTAAAAGATTGTGGAAAATCAAAATCAAGTTCCTCCACAAGCACAATCTTCAGTGCCTCAAACACCTGTGTCGCCAACATCGCCACCATCTCCCGAGCAAAGTCATAAGGGAAAGATGTGGAAAATTGTTGGTATAACTTTAACAAGTATTGTAGTAATATTTTCTCTTTTGGTCTGGTACGGTTCTCGTTTAGAAAAACAAGACCAGAATTTATTACATAACTCTCAAAACAATGATATGAGCGCACTCACGGCAGAAAAGATACAAAGTTTAAAGGCCTCGGCAAACGATCCGGGGGGAGATTATTTCATCGGAACTCCCGAAGAATTAAAAGGTATTGTTAGTGCGTTTGTCACTGATAGTTCTCATTCTGACCCAACCTATTTATACATTGCCGCCAATACAGCTTATAGAGTAGGAGAAATAAAGGAAGCCGGATTCTTGTTTTATGCAGCACAAATCAGAAAACGTTTTGACTATAAACGCTATGGTCTCGGAGAAGCCGATGGAAATAATATACAGACCTACTGGGAATTTTTAAATGAAACCACTGGAGCATCTGTAAATCCATCTATACTACGAAAGCCGCAAGAATTTTCTGAAGTTATGGATATGATAGAACGATGGGAAGTTATTCCAGCAGATGATGCGTTGTATCCTAAATTATTGAGTGATCAAAATTATGACGGATCTTCTGCCGTTCCAAAAGCCCAATGGCCAGCGCTTGCCGCAGAAATAAAACAAGGTTTTATGGATTTCGGAAACAAATATAAAACATCATTGAGTGATCCAAAGAATGTTGAGGCCTTTAACTTTGTTCAAGATTATAACTTTGGAAAAATTCCTCACAATTCGGAAAATGACCAAAAGTATACACAGTATCTTGAAACAGCACGTAATGCGGTGAAATAATATGTTACAAAAAATTTTTACCATAATCGAATGGTCAATTGGGTTAATCGCTTCTGGAGCAGTGCTCGTGTCGTTCCTTTTCGCTATGTTTACAGACAGTCCATCATTTGGTAAGAACTTTTCATCTTTGCAAGAATTTGTCTTTGGTTACCAAGGCTTATTTTTGATTATTGTGCCTGGAATATTTCTTGTAGCTTTCGTAGCTCAGTTTTTTACCAAATCTATTCCTTGGAATCATATTGTAGGAGTAGTTGGTATATTGGGAATTCTATTTGCTGTAATATTTTTTTCAGCATATATAAAATAACGCACGTGGTTCAGCTTTAGTAGTTTTAATCATTTGGATTTAACTCAACATACATTCGAACTTCGTTCAATACACACCGCAGATTGAAACCAGAACACTCCCTTTTCTGTTATACTTCCCCTGTATGCCAATAAATATGAAACAACCAAAAACAATTTTGGTCACCGGGTGCGCGGGGTTTATCGGGAGTAATTTTGTCACACAATTTCACACACAGTTTCCGAAGACAACAATCGTCGGTATTGATGATCTCTCCAACGGACGGAAAGATGACCTTGATCTATCGCTCGTATTCTATAAAGGTTCTATCCTGGATGAGAAGCTTCTGGAGAACATGTTCAAGAAACATGCCCCAGAGTATGTCTTTCATTTCGCCGCCCTACCCCGTGTCTCCTATTCGGTCGAGCACCCACGACACACGAGCGAAACAAATATCATCGGTACCGTCGCGCTCCTCGAGGCGGCGAAGAAGTACCAGGTGAAACGCTTCATCTATTCATCATCATCGTCGGTGTATGGTAGTGCGAAAACGCTCCCAACAAAAGAATCAGAAAATCTGCCTGATCCACAATCACCGTACGCAACACAAAAATATGTCGGGGAGCTCTTTTGCAAGAACATGAGTGCACTCTTTGGACTCGAGACAATATCACTGCGATATTTTAATGTCTTTGGTCCTGGACAGCGTGGAGACTCGCCCTATGCCACAGTGGTCTCTGCGTGGCTTGAGGCTTTCTATTTCCCAAAAAACAAACGGGCGTTCATCGAAGGTGATGGGAATCAGACGCGAGACTTCTGTTATATCGACAACGTTGTGCTGGCAAATATCCTCGCAATGCAGACGCAAAAGCCCTGTCTCGGAGAGGTATGCAATATTGCCCAGGGAAGTCAGATCAAAATCAACAAGGTAAAAAAACTGATTGAATCCCACACACACAAACCACTGGCTCTAGAGAAACGTCCAGCACGACTAGGAGATGTGCGCCATACGCGTGCTGATATCTCAAAAGCGAAGCGACTACTCGGGTATCGTCCGCTGGTGGATTTTGACGAGGGGCTCCGCCGTACTATCGAGTGGTTTGAGTCACGGGAAAGGTAAGACCTCTGGAGTATATCCTCAGACGAACCAGCGACGCGTTAGGAGCCTGTGTACTACCTCTATACTCTCCTGTGCGCAAGGGGGTACCCATATCCCCTATAAAGATGGTATACTTAACCCTATTGAGATTTAATAATAGATACGACACACATACATGGCAACAACAAATTCTGCGTTTATGAAGCCGATGACCATCAGTCCCGAACTGGCGGAGGTGGTTGGTAAGGGACCAATGTCACGTCCAGAAATTACAAAACAGATATGGGTATACATCAAGAAGCACGATCTACAGGATCCTAAAGACAAACGCACGATCAACGCCGATGCAAAGCTACAAGCAGTATCTGGCGGTGTTGCGTCGTTTAACATGATGAAACTCGGTGGGTTTATATCCAAGCACGTATCATAGATACAAACGAGGCACGGGACACAAGTGTCGGAGAAAAAAGGATAGACCCGCGCCGAAGGCGCGGGTCTATCCTTTTTGGTACTTACACACAAAGTGGTATCATAGACACCGTGCAGACATCTGCCGTTACTCGTTTATATTCGTTATTATGTCAAAAATACTACTCTGGATTATTGGGATCGGGATACTTATTGGACTTGTGGTGTACCTTACGAAGAGTACGCCCGTCTCAGCGCCGGCACCAGAGATACCCGTCAGAACACAGACAGAACCCACACCAATGAGTGAAGCAACAACAACCGCTACTACCATGACCGATACGACAACGGCTACCACCACCACAAAAGTTGTTGCAATTACCATTCATGCAAGCAATTTTACCTTCTCACCAGCAACACTCACCGTCAAGCAAGGTCAGACGGTCAAGCTCACGTTCGTCAATGATGATGGTTTTCATGACTTCGTGATTGATGAGTTTGCCGGCGCTCGCACGAAACAGATTAAGGCTGGTGTGAGTGAAACCATCGAATTTGTCGCAGGCAAGCAAGGCACCTTCGCATACTACTGCTCCGTTGGACAACACCGCGCGATGGGTATGGAAGGAAAGCTGATGGTTGAGTAACAGAGAACCTGTCGCGAGCTTCTTTTAGTATCTTGTCATACATTTCCGCATGGCTCATATCCACGAAAAAATTGACTGGACGGTCAGTGTGTTCATTGTGAACAAAGACAAAGTGCTACTGCGAATGCATGAGAAGTACCAAACACTGCTTGCGGTAGGTGGGCACATAGAGCTTCACGAAGATCCATTAACTGCTGCAAAGCGCGAGGTCATGGAGGAAGTCGGGCTTGCGATCCATATTGTCGGAGAAGACAAGGAACAACTATTTTGTGACGGTCGCTGGAAGTTGCGCACCCTTCCCCGCCCCGCGCACATGAACATCCACCGTATTAGTGACACCCACCAACACATAGACATAATCTATTACGCCACCACTGAACACACAGACATCATTCCCGAAAATCCTGACGACACATGGGAGTGGTTGACGAAAGAAGAAATGGAAACGAGAGAGGATATCTTGCGTGATATCAAATACTACGCCATCGGCGCGCTTGCGGAACTCGGTACATAAAACAAAAAAGAACCCTGCTTGATGTTCTTTCAAGCAGGGTTCTTTTTTGTGTCCACCCCTCACTCCTGCAAAAATCCCCCTGATTGATGACTCCACAAAGACGCATAGAGACCAGCTTGTTCCAACAGTTCCGCATGCGTGCCATCTTCCATAATTTTTCCAGACGCAAGTACGATAATCCGATCCATCTCGCGCAGAGTCGAAAGTCGATGCGCAATCGCTATAACGGTCTTGCCCTCCATGAGCATGTGCAGCGCTTTCTGGACCGCAACTTCGCTTTCACTATCTAGCGCAGATGTCGCTTCGTCCAGAATCAAGATCGGCGCATCCTTCAACATCGCACGCGCAATCGCAATGCGCTGTCTCTGCCCACCGGAAAGTTTGACGCCACGCTCGCCAACCAATGTCTCATATCCGGACGGTAGTGTCGCAATAAAATCATGCGCCTGTGCCATTTCTGCGGCTTTCGTGACTTCCTCATCAATCGCGTCAAACTTTCCATACGCAATGTTGTCCCGAATTGAGCGATGAAACAGGAGTGGCTCCTGTGGGACCACCGCCATCGCCTCACGGAGCGAGTCCTGCGTGACCTCATGAATCGCCTGCCCATCAATACAAATTTCTCCTCCCCTCAATTCATGCTGGCGCAGGAGCAAAGACACAAATGTGCTCTTCCCCGCCCCGCTCGGACCCACAATCCCTATCCGTTGCCCCGGCTTGATCGTCAGCTCAAGATCAGAAAAAACTTCCTGCTCTCCGTACTTAAAGACGACGTGCCGAAACTCGATCTTCCCTTCCGATACCTCCAATTTCTCTGCACTCGGCACGTCGACGATCTCATACGGCAGAAGCACTTCGGAGAGTCCCTCCTGAATCTCACCATAGCGTCGGACAAATCCGTTCATATTGTGACCGATAAAGACAAGCGTGTGCATGATGCTTATGAGCAAGCCGAACATCAACACCAAATCCCCAAGAGAGATCGTTCCATGCGACCAGAGATACAACACCAAAAGAAGTATTGCAGCCTCAAATGCCAGTACAATAGCGGCGTTATAGACAAGAATCCATTCGCTTCCACTTCGCTGTTTCAAATTACTTGCGCGCATGAGAGCAACTGCATTCCCAAAAGAAGTAACCTCGTCTTCTTGCCGCACAAATTGCCGTACTGCTGACATGTTGCTGATTGCATCAATCCCACGACCAGTCACCCCCGTAGCGTTTTGTGAATACGTCACCACATCTCTGCGTCGGTTCTTTGACAGAACAACATTTAACGGTACCAAGATAGCAACAAGTCCAACAAACAAGCCTGCAGCAAGCCAGCTTACTGTTGCGATGTATACGAATGTTAATACGAGTGAAAGGAAGTTAGCATAGTAATTCCAAGGAAGTGCTTCCGCCATAGATTCTGAGCCACCAGCCGCATGCCCGATCTGTGAGGAGATAGACCCTGCAAAACGATCCGAAAAATAACTGTGGCTATGCTTTGAGACATATTCAAACAATGCATTGTACGCGGTCGCGTTGAGACCGACTATCCAGCGCATGCCGGTAAAGCCAGAGAGTCGCCACGAGACAACTGCAAAAATAACTGTCACAATGTACACTATGCCCCACAACCAAACACTGCCGATGCTTCCATTCCCTACCGATGTCGCTTGAGCGCTATCGATAATCATCTTGTACACATATGGCATGCTACTTGAAAATCCTTGGGCAAGTGTCACAAAGATAAAAACACTGACTGCCCATTTCATATGTGGTCTGCTCACATATCGCAAAAACGCCAAAGGTGTCTTTGGTATCGTATCGCTTTGTTGTGTTGTGATTTTAGTTGTAGCCATGAACCATTGATGACGTGCCAACACACACTCCATTACCTACAACACCCGATATACATATATGCCTATATTATGCCTTAGAGTAAACCAGCCATGTGCAGGTCTGGAGGAGAAAGGAGTGTATTGCCGACACAATCAGTATACGATAGTATACCAAAATCCCATATACAAAAAGGGGCGGCTAGCTCAGCTGGTTAGAGCACTGCATTGACATTGCAGAGGTCACAGGTTCGAGTCCTGTGTCGCCCACAGCATGAAAAACCCGACTTCGTGTTGGGTATTTTTTGTGCTGTCTGGGCAAAGACACGGGACGAGAAAACCGTGCGAGGTAGTTTTCAAACGAAGTGCAGAAAAATATCCACACGGTATACTGATCGTGTAACGATCGAGTCCTGTGTCGCCCACCATCTATCTATGACACCCATCCCTCTTCAAGAAAAGACAAAGAAGTATGTGCGTGTACAGACACAAGACATTATCAGTAACACCCTATGGCTCACGATCACCCTCATCGGCATCTACCTCTTTGTGCGTATTTTGGGGATTGATGATATCCGAGGACGTGTTGCCCTGCTCGGTGCGTGGGGGCCGATCACTATCATTCTCCTGAAGGCATCAACGCTCGTCGTCGCGCCACTTGGCGGTGGACCACTCTACCCACTCGCAGGGGCGGCATTTGGATTTTGGTGGGGATTTGTACTCACGTTTACCGGAGACATCATCGGAAGCGCGATTGCGTTTTATATCAGTCGCATCTGGGGACGATCGGTCGTGCAGTATCTCGTGACCAAGCCCGGGATGCGGGTTGTTGATGCCATCCTCTCGTATATCAGTACTACGCGTGGGCTCATCTATGCGCGACTTATTTTCTTTTCGTTTCCCGAAGGGGTGACATACGCCGCCGGCCTGACGCCGATACCATTTTGGAAATTTCTTGCACTCATGGTCCCGATCGGCGTCGGGCCGGCGGCGCTCCTCGTCGCCTTCGGTGATATCTTTTCCTTCTACCGCACAACACACCCCACTGTCATCGCTTTAATCTACCTCGCCAGCATCGCACTCATGGTCGGTGGTGGCTACTGGCTCTATCGGCAGGCACAACAACGTGTGTCCGAGACACACAGCACGATCTGACACTGGCACAGAAAAAACAAGACGATGGTGTCTGTAGGAATATCCTTCCGTACAGACACCATCGTCTTTCACACCATAGAGTCTCTGTCTTCTTACGAAGACCCGTCTCTTTGGCTATTTTCTAATATTTTTCCTTCTTGTTTCTCGCGCTTCTGAACTTTGCCCCATACACGAAATGCCTGAAGGATCATTCTGTCACACCGAGCACGTTCGCTGAGACGAATACCACCCTGCGCTTGCGCATATATAGTACAAGACGTTATAAATGCAACACTGAACATGGTACCAATACCCACCACTATCACATAATGTCCCCTAGTATCATGAGACAAAAACACCGTTGCATCTCTGATCCTGTCTCCGGGCCTCAATTCATTCTGTAATATGTTAAGCCGAGCGACCACTGCTTTTGCGGCCTCATCTGACGGCATATGCCACACCATCCCAATAATGGCGAGCTTCCGCTGTACCTCTAGTTTTAAACTCACGTCATACCTCCAATTAATACAATTCTAAGGCAGAGAACGTATACAAATCCACTGCGATGATACCACAATGTCTGTTACTAGCAAACACTATTACAACACCAACAATTCACTCCCCTTAAAATCTCGTAATCGCGGAGTTTTGTATGCGATAAAGAGTGTCGCAATGATACTGCCAACGCCTCCGATCACCACTGAAAACGGTGCCGAGGTCGCCGCCGCGAGGAAGCCCGCTTCGGCATCGCCGAGTTTTGGCCCGCCTTGTGCAAATAGAATATTGATCCCTGTCATACGCCCGCGCATATTCGCGGGCGTCAGCGTCTGCCTGATATTGTTTCGCAAAATCGTACTGATGATGTCGCCCGCCCCAACAAGTGCCAAAAAGAACAGTGAGAGATAAAACGAATGCGACAAACCAAATCCAATGGTCGCCAAGCCATAGACGAGTACCGCGACCATGATCACACGACCATAGTGATGTAGCTCTTTCACCGCTGAAAGTCCGACGCCCGCACACACCGCTCCGAGAGAGGTCGCCGCATAGAGCAGACCGAGCCCTCGTGCATCCACATGGAGAATATCAACTGCAAATATAGGGAGTAGTGATGTTGCCGACCCAAAAAATGATGCAGAAAAATCAAGAAGCGCTGTCGAGAGAATCAACTTTGACCGTTTCATAAATCGCAGGCCAGCAACGATTGACGCGAGGGTAACAGACGAACGGTGCGAAGTGGCATGTGCAGGAATCGATAGCGAAAAGATAGTTGCCATCATAATCACCAACGTCACACTATTAAAAAAATAAATACTCTGCACACCATAGAGCGCGATCAACAAACCCGCAATCGCAGGACCGATAACCACCGCAGATTGTCGTGCAAGTGTATTAAGGCTGATCGCATTGAGCAGATGCGTTGTGGGCACAAGATCAGGGATGATGGATTGTCGCACTGGTCCAAAAAATGCCATGCCGGAAAAATTGAGTGCGAGGAGAACAAAAATGACAGGGATCGAGCTGATGTGCGTCATCGTGGTCACCGCAA
This sequence comes from uncultured Candidatus Saccharibacteria bacterium, assembly GCA_964614265.1. Classification (GTDB taxonomy): domain Bacteria; phylum Patescibacteriota; class Minisyncoccia; order Phycocordibacterales; family UBA918; genus JACQKD01. Next base: position 10,803 of record CAZTKT010000005.1, read on the forward strand.
GAAGCACCGCGATCAGCGCCAAAAAACACTGCGTCGTCAAAAGTAGCTTTTTACGGTTCACGTGATCAGCGACGGCGCCCGCAACCATTGAAAGACAGCATATTGGGAGGAAACTCACGATACCCACCAACCCCAAGACCACCGCCGAATGTGACAACTGGTAAATCTGCCAATTGATTGCGATGATCTGCATCTGCAATCCCATCTGCGACACAAAAAAGCCAAACAAAAATATTCGATAGTCCCGAATTGCAAGCGACAAAAACGGCGAAAATTTTCCCATATACTCGGCAACTATACACCACCTCGCCCTCGCTGTCAGGAAATACTGGTGCTCAAACAACCACCACTCGAAAAATGGTAGGAGAAAGTGTATGATTGCAACACCGCTATGGCTGACACCAAAGACATCGTCATCATCTACCACGCGGATTGCCGTGATGGCTTCAGCGCCGCCTACGCCGCATGGAAGAAATATGGCGATACAGCAACCTATATTCCACGGAAGACCCAGCTTCCTCCGCCAGAAGGACTCACGGACAAAGAGATCTATGTCCTCGACTATAGCTATCACAGAGAGGTGCTCGACGAGCTTGTTGCGCACAATCGTCTCGTCACCGTAATCGATCACCATCAAAGTGCAGAGGCAGCGGTGACTGCCTTTCCTCAAAATGTATTTAACCAATCACACTCAGGAGCGACGTTAAGCTGGATGCATTTTCACCCACAAACGCCGATGCCAAGACTGTTCCTCTATATTGAAGAGCACGATCTCTGGAAAAACACCCTGCCCCACAGTGGTGAAATGGCCGCGATCATCGGAGAATACGAACATACCTTTGAGACATGGGGGAAGCTCGTCGCCCTGTTTGAAAATGAAACCAGTTTTCACACACTCGCCGAGCACGGCGCAATACTCCGCCGATATATTGATCGACATGTGCAGGAGCTCGCAGAGTACGCGGAGCTCGTGACCTTTGAAGGGCATACGGTCTACGCAGTCAATTGTGCACGTCCGTATCGTTCAGCGCTCGGCAACCTACTCGCAGAGCGACATCCCCCCTTTGCGATCGTCTGGTACTACTACGACGGTGCCGTTCATATTTCTTTACGAAGTGTCGGCGGATTTGATGTTGCAGTCATTGCAGAAAAATATGGCGGAGGCGGACACAAAGCGGCATCGGGGTTTCAATGCAACAGTTTCGCCGAACTGCCCTTCCACTTCAGTGTATGAACATACTCGCGATCGAAACCAGTTGTGATGAAACTGGCGTCAGCGTGGTGAGTGCCGACGGGCACTTTCCTCACGCGTCGTACACCATACTGGGGAATGCCCTCTTTTCACAAATCGATATACACCGCCAATACGGTGGAGTGTTTCCTGCAGTCGCAAAACGTGAACATGCAAAGACGCTTGTCCCAATGCTTGAAAAAGCACTCGAGACGACACCTCTACACACGCCGTATCGTCTTACTCCGGAAAAACAAGCGCTGATCACTGATCTGCTTGAGCGGGAACCAGGGCTTGCTGACGCACTTATGACACATCTCACCCACGCAAACGCACAACGGCCCGACATTGACCTCATTGCAGTCACGAGTGGCCCTGGCCTCGAACCTGCACTCTGGGTTGGCATTAATTTTGCAAAAGCACTCGCGATCGCCTGGGACATTCCCGTCCTACCGATCAACCACATGGAAGGACATATTTTTATCTCGCTTTTTGACGGCACAAATCTTTCGCCCGTCACCTTCCCGATGCTCGCACTCCTTATCTCTGGCGGACACACCGAACTTGTCCTGATGAAAGATTGGCATGAGTATGCACTCATCGGCGCGACACGAGACGATGCCGTCGGTGAAGCATTCGATAAGGTCGCGCGTATGCTCGGTCTCCCCTATCCAGGTGGTCCACAGATATCGAGACTCGCAGAAGAGGCGCGCGCAGCGCAGGTGGTACCATCGATCACCCTTCCACGCCCAATGCTCACCGCGGACACGTATGATTTTTCATTTTCTGGACTGAAGACTGCAGTGTTGTATGCCCTACCAAAAAAATCCGATGTAGCGCCCGAAGACCTCTCTGCAAAAGTCCGAAAAGAAGTTGCACTGGAATTTGAGAACGCCGCCGCCGAGGTGCTCGTGGCAAAAACACGTCGTGCCATAGAAACATACGGCGTGCAGACCCTCATCCTCGGCGGCGGCGTCTCCGCCAACACACACATTCGCCGTTCATTCACCACTCTTTTTAAAACAGAATACAACGACCGCACGCTCTACCTCCCCGATCCCAAGCTCACCACCGACAACGCGCTCATGATCGCGCTCGCCGCCCACGCACATGCAGAGCGCGGAGACAGTGTCGATCCGTCCACCATTGTCGCTGATGGAAATCTTTCATTGCATAAACACAATCAAAATCAGCAAGAGGCTGTATAAAAAGAGACCCAGTACCAACTTCGGTTGGTACTGGGCTTCCCATGATTATCTGCTGACCCTACTCTTGTAAAGTCTTTTGGAACACCCACGGACGCTCATCTATGAGCATCCGGGACATCCAGTACCCAAAAAAGAAAACCACGAAGCTTCCCAGAAAGAGCCCTGTGCGACCGATTGGTGCAAAGGGCCATTGTCCATGATGAGTCAGGACAAAAAACGGCTGATACGCGATACCCGCCGCCCCCATCAAGGAGGTAAAGAACGCAAAGATTAGCATCAACATGCCAACCAAGTAACCCTTCCGCTTGTCAAGAACGTCACACATCCACTTGTGCATCATGCCTCCAATGCTTTAAGTAACACCCCCCACACCTACCGCCTTCCATCGGAGAGAGTAACACACCGTCCCCCCTACGTACAAGATCCAGTTACCGGCCATTGAAACTGAAACCCAGCATTGACCTCATGGTCACTACTGGGTCGCACTATCACTTCTTCTTAGTCCTCATCCTTATCCATATCCTTATCCATATCCTTGTCCATATCATAGGGATAAGACGAGCCAAAAACACCACACCAAGAACAGTAAGCCCAAACCCCGCAACGCTAATAAACCATCCCAGAAGGACATCAGCGGTGGTTTGAACAGACTCCAGCTTCGTCAAACCCAAAATCCTAGAGAACCTCATCAAGAACCAACCCACACAGATCGCTATCACGGGCAGTATGGAGCGACGCACTATCCTTCTCATCGTAAAACCTCTTCTTGGGGTATTAAGAACAGCCGCCAACATCTGCCAGAGAGACTACCATACACTATTGATACCTGGTAACGCGACGGGGTACTACTGGGTCCAGACAACAGAATGAGGCCTAATGAAAATCACACCCCAATATGCTACTATGCAAAAATAATGGCCGACGAGAGAGATACTATAAAAAATGCCAAGACACAGGGTGAGCCGATGATTCCGGATGTTTTTTTGACCCCCTATGACCCTCGACTGTTTGAGGACGACATCTATGCCTTATGGGAACAGTCCGGCCGATTCAACCCCGATGTCTGTGTAAAAGAAGGTATCACTGCGCCAGACGCAGAGCCCTTCTCGATAGCGCTCCCCCCACCAAATGTCACCGGCACACTCCACATCGGGCATGCCTATGAAGATTCCCTGCAAGACGCATTGGTGCGATTTGCTCGCATGTGTGGCAAGCGCACACTCTGGATCCCCGGCACCGACTCTGCCGCGATCTCCACGCAAGCACGCGTCGAAAAAAATATCCAAAAAGACGAGGGGAAAAGTCGCCATGATATCGGCCGGGAAGCACTCGTGCAACGCGTGCACGAGTTTGCAAAACAGAGCGAACACACTATCTTGAACCAAATACGCAAGATGGGTGCATCTCTTGATTGGTCTCGCTATGCATACGCGCTCGACGAGAAACGTACGCTCGCCGTCTCTACTGCCTTTACCCGCATGTATGAGGCCGGTCTCATCTACCGCGGACATCGCATCGTCAACTGGGATCCGAAAGGACAGACAACTATTTCAGATGATGAAATAGTCTACGAAGAAGAGACTACCGCCTTTTACTATTTCCAATATGGTCCCTTTGTTATTGGAACCGCGCGACCCGAGACCAAGTTCGGTGACAAGTATGTGGTCGTCCACCCTGATGATGCGCGTTACGCACAGTACACGCACGGACAAAAAATAACACTTGAGTGGCTTAATGGTCCCATCGAGGCAACCGTGATCAAAGATACCGCGAGCGACCCAGAGATCGGTACCGGCGCCATGACCATCACCCCATGGCACTCAATGGTCGACTTCGAGATCGCAGAACGCCATGGACTCGACAAAGAACAAATCATCGATCAGTACGGCAAACTCCTCCCGATTGCGGGCGAATTTGCCGGCATGAAAATCACCGACGCACGTGAAAAAATAGTCGCCACACTCAAAGCAAAAGGTCTTCTGGTAAAAGTAGAAGAGCCCTATCTCCATAATATCGCCACGGCAGAGCGCACCGGCGCTACCATCGAACCACAGATCATGGAGCAGTGGTTTATTGCGGTGAATAAACCGTTTGTCATTCCTCATTCAGAAATCCCTGGCATCTCGTCAGGAAGTACGATGACCTTGCGCGACATGATGCGCACCGCAGTGGAGAGTGGCGCCGTCTCTATGCCACAAGAGGGGTTCAAAAAAACCTACTTCCATTGGGTAGAAAACCTACACGACTGGTGCATCAGTCGACAGATATGGTTCGGCCATCGCATACCCGTGTGGTATCGCACAAACGATGGTACTGAAGAACACTACTGTGGTCTCACTGCACCACAGGGCGATGGCTGGACACAAGACCCCGACGTGCTCGACACCTGGTTCTCCTCCGCACTGTGGACTTTTTCGACATTGGGATGGCCAAATACCGACGCGCCTGACCTCACGGTATTCCATCCCACCACATTTATGTCGCCCGCGTATGAAATCCTCAGTCTCTGGGTCTCTCGCATGATACTCATGAGTGGATTCCATCTCGGGCAAGTCCCCTTCCGCACCGTCCTGATACACGGTCTCGTGCGAGACAAGCTCGGCAGAAAGTTTAGCAAATCACTCGGCAACGGCATCGACCCACTCGATATGATCAATCAGTATGGCGCTGACGCGCTTCGTATGGGGCTCCTCGTCGGAACCGCAATTGGTAACGACATCACCTTTGATGAAAACAAAGTGCGCGGATACAAACACTTCGCAAATAAACTCTGGAACATCACACGATTTGTACTCACCAACACCGCCGTGGGTACCCATGAGAAACCCACATCACTTCCCCTTCGTGATGAGGAGATCCTCTCCACACTCTCTGCAATTGTCGAGGAAATAACCACAGACATCACAGAGTACCGACTCTACATGGCCGCAGAGAAAGCATATCATTATGTCTGGCACGAACTTGCGGACAACATTCTCGAAGAATCACGGCCCATTCTCGCACAAACAGACTCCACAGAAGCACATGCGCGCCGACACACCCTTTCGGTGTGCCTACTGACCTCACTAAAGCTTCTCCATCCCTTCATGCCCTTTGTCACCGAGACCATTTGGCAAAAACTCCCACCAGAGATGAAAACAGGAGAGGCTGATATGTTGATGGTCGCGAAGTGGCCAACGCCAGAAGACAAAAAAACACAGTGAATCTGCTACAATAGGAGTCAATGGACACAACAGCAATATATTTCGCACTCATTGGCGGTCTCATACCCGCGCTTTTTTGGTTGTGGTTTTGGCGTCGCGAAGACCGTCTCCATCCCGAACCAAGAATACTGATCGCTTCATCATTTCTCGCTGGTATGGCGGTTGTTCCCTTGGTACTACCCTTGCAACAATTCGCAATGGAGCGCTTTGCCGGTAACGACCTCGTGATTGCGTGGGTAATCATTGAAGAAGTGATCAAATATAGCGCCGCGCTCATTGTCGTGCTCTGGAACAAGGCTGTTGACGAGCCAATCGATACCATCATCTACATGATCACCATTGCGCTCGGCTTTTCTGCGCTTGAAAACGCTTTCTTTATTTTCAATCCATTGCATGCAGGACAAATCACTGAATCAATACTGACCGGAAACTTTCGTTTTCTTGGTGCGACACTCCTCCACGTGCTCGCATCGGGAACCGTCGGAGTGATGATGGCGTTCGCATTTTACAAACCCAAACGTGTGCGTATTACCTATGCGACCATTGGGTTGTGCATAGCCATCGTATTGCATGCAGTTTTTAATTTTTCTATAATGAGTGCACGCGGAGGAACCACACTTGGTGTCTTTGCATTCGTCTGGTTTGGTATCATCGCCCTCTTCTTTATTTTTGAAAAAGTGAAACGCATACAACGACCAACATAACACATTAGTATCCTCATGATTAAAAAACCTTCATTCCTCCAGCGCCTCACTGGATCGGTCTCAGCACATAACTACGCAGATGAAGCGGAGGATGATCTCGATGCAGACACTACGCGTGCCCACCAGTCAGAGAGTGGCTGGGGACATCCAGAGGCCGAGCCTCCAGAGGAAGGAGAGCTTCCGATTGATATGTACCAGACTGGTGAACACGTCGTCATCCGTGCACTTATCGCGGGGGTAAGTCCTGAGGACCTCGATATCGCCATTACCCGAGACATGGTCACTATAAAAGGACTCCGTGAGGAAGCCCGAGAGGCCGCAGATGAAGACTACTTCCACCGCGAGCTCTACTGGGGTGGCTTCTCGCGTACCATTCTCCTCCCTGAAGAGATTCTCATTGATCAAGCTGAGGCAAAGGAGAAACACGGATTACTTGAAATCATTTTACCAAAAGTTGATAAGGATAGGAGCGCAAGGCTGAAAGTGAAGACAAAATAGAGGGGACTGAAGGGGGCGGGCTCGGTCACGAGTTCGTAATTCGCTCCACTCATAAAGACTCGCGACCCCGCCTCAAAGAAAGTGCTCCCAGCACTTTCTTTTCCGCCTTTCTCGCCCTGACCCTCCAAGACATAGAGAGTCCAAAAAACACTCGCGAAAGCGAGTGTTTTTTGGACTTGTGCTTGGGGGCGGGCTCGAACCGCCGACCCCTTCCTCTTCAGGGAAGTGCTCTACCAGCTGAGCTACCCAAGCAACTAAAAAGAATATGTGGTGCGTACGACCATGCTTTACTGCGGTGTCTTGAGGAGCATCTCAAAGAATTTTGCGCCAGGCAACGTTGATATGCCGGCACGCAACTGATCAAAGGAACCTCCGCCCAACGCACGGAAGTACGGTTCCACAATATAGAAATAGAGCGCAAATGGCAAGCCTACCAACACCGCGTACCATGCGACACGAAGCCAGAGCTCAATCATACTATTCCGATGTAGCTTCTTAAGCATCTCGTGATTCTCCCGTAATAGCACGGTGTTCTCTTGCAAAAGCTCTCGGAACTCATTCTCACTAGCTGGAGGCATTACGCTATAGTATATACCAGACAGACCCAAAATATGCATAGTACCCTGTGTTTTTCTCTTTCCTATAGACTATTGCTATAATGAACGCATGAAGTATTGCTATCTCAATGGACAGGTACTATCTGAGGAAGACGCCCGCATCTCCATCCTCGACATTGGGCTATTACGAGGATTTGGTATCTATGAGGCAATGGCCGCGCACAACGGCACCATCTTTCGCTATGATGATCACATCACTCGTTTCCAAAAATCAGCGGCGTTCCTCCGTATTGATATGCCACACACCACAGATGAGATCCAGCAGATCATCCTCAATCTCGTCGAGAAAAATGGCCTTGCGCACAGACGCGTCAATATCAAATGTATCCTCACCGGTGGACACGCACATAACGGTATTGAGTATACGGGAACGACCCCGACCTTCTATGTCTTCATTGAAGAATGGAAAGCACTCGACGCTTCGTATTACTCCGCTGGAGCACACCTGATGACGCACGAACATCTGCGACAGTATCCGCAATACAAAACAACCAACTACATCACGGCGGTGTTATTACAGAAAGAAATGAAGGGAAGTGGCGCACTTGAGATCCTCTATGTATGGAAAAACGAAGTGCTTGAGTGTGCAACGAGTAATTTCTTCATCATAAAAAACGGCACACTCATTACTGCGCGGGAAAATATTCTCACCGGGGTAACAAGAAACGTGGTCATTGAGCTTGCGACAAAAGCTGGATATCCTGTAGAAGAACGCGTGTATACACAGGACGAGCTCTGGAATGCTGATGAATGCTTCCTCACCTCAAGCTTTAAGGATGTAGTGCCAGTGGTCACTATAGACACTCACACCATCGCCGATGGTTCGGTAGGACATCACACAAAGAAAGTAATGGGGCTCTTTCAGGACTATTTTTTACAAACCAACAATTAGGAGAGCGCTCGCTGGGCACAAATATACACGAACGCGGGAGGAAAATTGAACGGGGTAAAATCAAGCGACACCGATGTAAATTTATTCTCAATCTCCCGCTTTGATACGAGCGAATACTGAATCTGCACATATCGTCCATCTGGTTCAAGCACTGCCTGTACCGCGTCCAGAATCCCCGCACGCGTCTCACGATCCATAATTGAGAGTGGTAAGGTAGAAACCACCGCGTCCGCATGCATAATACCGTGGGAGGCCAAGTATGTCCCAAGTTGGAGTGCAGACTCATTGACAACCGTGAGACGTTCGTCAGCGAGTTGCGAAAGCATCTCTGCAAAGACTGGATTGATTTCAAATACAATAAGTCGGGCATCCACTCGCATTCGCGCAAGTATCTCTTTTGTCACCACCCCCGTACCACCACCAAGCTCAACAATCAATGTGGCCTGAGAAAAATTAACTGGCTTGGTCATCTTCCGTACCGCCCGCGGTGAACATGCCGCAACGGCACCAACCGTCTTCATATTTTTAATAGACTCAAGAAAAAAGGTAGTAGTTTTCATAGACAACTAGATGATTATACCCTACCAGAATTACTTGCCACAGCAAGGAAAGTGGATAACGGGACTCAATGCCCCTGGCCGTCTAAAAGACTAAAAATAACAAATCGGGAGGGTGAATATATAGTTTTCTTCCCCCAATTCACCTACTAGTTCGAGCTAATTTTTTAAACAGGTTCTTTTGCGGTTTTAGCCTCGCAAAGTCACGATTTCAAGTTTTTCTTTGGTGGCAAGAAATGCTATATGTATGTAAGACAAACTACTAACCAGGAAACCAACCGACTCTTATATCCTTAAAAGTAAGTTCATCAATGAGTATATCGGAATTACTACCATCCTCTTCTGTGAAACGAACACCTTTTAACATTACCGTTGCCGTGTAATTCCTGTTCCACTCCGGTTGAGACTCATCAATTTTTGATATAGATATAACTGCCTTTCCACTTTTTCCAATCAGTTTTTTAGGTTTTGGTTGGTCTGTATACACAACGTCGTTGCAGTACAACTGCGCTATAGTATCTCCCACAAGAATTTCAACATTCAAGCCGTCCGTTTGTCCAATTTCAAACGTCTTTTCGGTGTTTGAAAAGTTAAGTTTTTCTTTTATCGCAGAGACAGAGATGCCTACGGTATCATCTGTGTTAATTTTGTAGACAAAAATATTTCCGCAACCACCACCAGTTTCTTGAAAAGTGATAGAAGTAGGAGTAGGCACTTTTGAAGCTGGAGACAAGAGGTTCATTTTCCTTGCTACAAAAAAGGACACCGGTACTACGACCACACCAATGACACCTATCAAGAGAATTGTTTTTACTGTTTTGTTCATACGATGAAAAAAATTAAAATATGGTTCGAGCCGATGTTTTTCTCTGACGACAGATGCTCAGTATAAATCAATAAATGTTTACACCAAGTATGGCATTGAATTTATCCCGTAACGCATCAATTCGGTTTTGGCACTCCACAGTATTCTTTTCGGTGCCTACTGGAGGAGCAATAGCACATTGTACCGTACTTTTGCGCCCGTTGTATGTTAAAGAAATGAGATAACGTCCTTGATCGGGTATCATGGGTTCCTTTTCGAAATCCTGTGACTGAAGATTGATAATATTAGAATCCGCTATAGTTTTGAGAATATCCTCAAACTCTACTAACGATAATGACTTTTCTATATTTTTAACCGGATTTGTATTGCCAGGTCCAAATTCTTGATAGTCAATATGCTTATCTAAAATATTTACCTTAAAAGAGTTCCCTGTGATACTCCCGCCCGCAAAGAAGTCAAGCGCAAAAAAAGATTTTATATAATAGTCACTCGATCCACAGGTGGATACGGTATCATCAGCTACTGCTACACCATGAATTTCAACATTGTCACCAGCTTTAATAGACATGGCATCTTTCACACATGGAGTGTTGTTGGTGTGATAAATAACTTTGATTTCCGATCCGCTAAGAATTCCTCCCTCTTTTTTTACTTTCAAAAACATTGGTTGACCCGCCGAACTGCTAATCACATTCTCAATAACAGTGCCTTTTTCTGTGACAACAACACCTTTAATAAATACTGGCGGAACCAATTTAATGGAAGAGGAAAAGTAAAAAACAAGACCAGCAACAACGATTATCAAAGCTAATATAGTAATTATTATCATAAATTTCCTCCTCATATGATTAAAAAATTTTATTTTCTTCTTTCCATTAAAGTATGGTTCGAGCCGATGTTTTTCTCCGGGTCCTTTTGCGACTTTGAGCGGTGCGGCTCCGCCGCCTTTCCGAATTTTCGCGGGGGGAATTTCTCGCCGCCGCAGGCGGCGAAATGCGTTCGGACTAATCTAAGTATCCTGTACCACGTTGGGAAAGTCAACACATCGCTCCGTCCGTGGTGAAGCTCGGCCATTAAATGGTATGAGTGGTGTAAAGCCACTAAGCGCGTGGAGGAATGTTGCGACCAAAGTATGAATGTGCGACGTCGTAGAGGATGTTAGAACTGTGTTTGAGAGAATAAACGATAGAACTATCTATATTCCAACTTTTGATTTGACTATTCTAGCGAGCCGATAAAGCTATTTTTACGCAAAGCGTCAATAACACCTCTCAAAAGATGATTGTTAGAAAATGAAGCGACATAAGACCTTTGTTTTCCTGGTGCTTCTAAAAGCAGCCCTTCGTTTTTTAGTTTACGAATGTAAGCAGAAACTTGCGTATGGTACTCCTTCTTGAGGATGTCATTTATGTCTACTGCTTTTACCTCTCCTTTCTCCACGGCTAGTTTGAGTATCTGCAGTTCTTCTTGATTGATGGTCTTTCTTTCAAAAGCGTAGTTTAGTGCGGGTATGAGAATGGTTGGAATAAGATAATCATAATCGAGCAACCTATCTATCTTCTTTATTTCCTCAAGTAAGTTGAGGAGAACGTACTCACACCAACTCAAGATACCTTCGTCTGTACCCGTATCAGCTTTTGCGAGCTTATCATAATAAATATCCCTATCGTTACAAAAAACAGCAGTGGGGTTGAGAATATGATTTACTGCAAAACCTTGGCTCATTAGCATTCCATAGGTAAGTAGACGAACTGTTCTACCATTTCCATTTCGGAATGGGTGTACCCACGCAAATCGATGATGTGCGACTGCTGTAGCAAGAAGTTTATATTTTTGGTCCCGTTCACTATTTATAAACGTAACGAGTTCATCCATATACTCGGGAACTTGCACGGCTAACATAGGTTTATGATTTGAATTGTTTATTACAACTTCAGTTGTACGATATTTTCCAGGCGTATAATCTCCTTCTTGTGAAGGGTCCAGGCCAGATATAACAATTTTATGGAACTCCGAAATGAAATGTTTATCAATGGCAACTCCCTCTGAAATGTTTGTTTCGATAAAATCGAGTGCCTGTTGGTTATTAAGAAACTCTTTTATCTGTTCTTCTTTTGAAGTCTTTATTGTTCCATCAATCGTTTTCTCGACAATGTCAGAGAGGGTAGTATTATTGCCTTCAATACGAACAGACCCCAAACTCTCAAGTGTATGAAAGATACTTTTTAGTTGGGAAAATATAACAGGATGAACCCTGCTTCTCATTCTTCGAGGTGCTCGTAATCGCTCCAATTCAATAATTGTGTCAGTCAAAGTAGACCCAAAAGCAGGCTCTACAATCCTCAAATTAAAATGTGAAAACTTTGGTTCCATACGTATGTAATATATATCTATAATGTATGTAATATATACGTGTAGTATATGTAATACATACCTAGTAAAAACCTATATATATCAGGGTTTTATACTGGTTTATATTATACACGAATTGAACAAATATGAAAACAGGATGTAACAATGTTATAAGTCGTATCAAAAATATGGCTCTAAAGCTACCCAGATCCTACTTACTATGCAAACACACCAACTCGTCCCAATAGAAAAAGCTTATCCAGCATTAGAGGATGAATATGATCGGCTCGGACTGGACAAAAACCTTTCTGTAGCAACACGTAATAAACGTTTTACTCAACTCATTCTCTCTTGGTGCCCCTAGCAGGAATCGAACCTACATCTTTTCCTTAGGACGGAATTGCTCTATCCATTGAGCTACAGGGGCAAAACAGTCTCGGAGACTGTTTTGTTGAGTGCGATACACGACTCCAACTATCTCCTACCTGCTCCTCTCATCTCTGGTGACTATACGTCCAAGGACCATATTCAGACCCTCTATCCAATCTTCAACAACTCTCGCAGTTTCTTCTCATCAAAACCAATGACAACATCTGTGCCAATCTTGATGACCGGTACCCCAATTTGGCCAGTGATCGCAACCATCTCTTTGCGTTTCTCAAGATCTTCAGCAACATTAAAATCTTCATATTGGATATTGTTTTCTGCAAAAAAGGCTTTCACGGCCTGACAAAAATGGCAACTCGGGGTGCTATAGATGCTGACATTCATATATGGATTATTATACTATTTCGTAAGTCGAACCAGTATACCAGAGGGTGTAGCAATTTCCTAAAATGGTGTAGGGAATTTCTGTATGATCATTTGACGAAATCCGAACTTTTTTGAGTAGAGCTGGCGAACTGCTACTAGTATATTATTGTGTAGGTACGTTGGTATTTGGCTCAAGTCCCTGCATTTGTCCACCGGATAATCCATCTATAATCTCTTCCAGTGTTCTTACCGGCGATGGAATTTCGATTTGGACGGGTTTGTTGAAGTTTTTGAACAATAGCGTGAAGCTCATTTTCCCAGAAGTGTTTGATTTGTCGGTTTCTTTTATTATGGAGCTTAAGAAAATTTTATATGGTAGGAAATCATTTTTGCCAATCCAAATTTCACCTTCAGGAAGCTCTACTGCTTCAAAACTTTTATCAAAATCAGCAAGCTCTTTTTCGGTTACTGTTTTATCTTGAATAATGTGGCTCATATCGATAAACAGTTTCTTAATCCCCTCTCTATCAATAGTAAATTTATAATGATACATATTCATTCCTTCAATTTTTTCACTAGCCAACTTCTCGGTTACTTTAAGGATTCCCGCTTGTTGAACCGCAATTTTTATTTTTTCAATTTGCTCTGGAGATAACTTATATTTCTTTTGCGCCTCGGTATCTTGTTCTTCTGATTCTTCGAGCCCGAATTGCTTTTTTAAGGCTTCCGTATCTATTTTTATCCACTGATTTGCTACGTCGCGTAAGTCAAAAAAATCTACATTTGGTACATTACTTATTTTGACATAAATAATGTGATCAATAGTTCTTATTTCGAATCCAAAAGCGAAATCTCCCTGCCCTAATGCATCTGTGGTTACGTTGAGAGAGAAAGAGCCCTCGGGATTATTTAAATCATGGACATCAGACACACCATTAAAACTGGTTGAAAAAGTACTCATCTTCTTATTTGCGGTTGTCTCTGTCGGTTGTGCAAAACCGCCACCGAGCGCATTTCCTGTAGTAACCTCTGCCCTTATTTCTCCAGAATACTCCAAAGATGTGATTTCAGTCAGCGCAAGAGTCATTTTTTGAACGATTTTTTCTGGCGATGGAAAATAATACACATATCCGAACACAGCCCCACCGCTAATGAACAATAGCCCAACGATACAAATAGCGACAACAAATAATTTATTTTTGGATGATTGTGCGGGGGGTGATTGAAAAGGTATATTGTCCTGTGCAACCGGCTGGCTTGGTTGACTCGATGAGCTCATAGAATTAAATGCTTCTTCAATATCAGAATCCTGCCAGCCATTAGCCACAAGGGAACCCTTCAGTTGTTCTTTATTTACGCCTTGTTGTAATTCTTGCTTGATATACTCAAGCAGTTGTTGATTGGCCATACTATTTAAAAATTTGGTTGATTATTTTTGACACCGCCTACGTATAGTTTACCACAGTCACCATTTCAGGAGGGCTGTCGACCCCGCTCCGTCGCCCCACCCTTGCTTCGCCACCACGCTTTCTGTTTTGATTTGGCGAGAAGAGGCTTTATCCACTGTTTACAAGAGTGGCTTTTACTCTCACTTCTTATTATAACAAACTTATTATAAGTTTATAGGCTAAAAATATGGAACCAAACCAAATTCCAACATCTCCAACAAACCAAACCCCAAATCCTCTGCAGACACCACAAGGAACAAGCGGTAATACCGGAATGGCCATCATTGCATATATAGGTATCTTAGTTGTTATTCCTTTGGTCACGAATAAAGGCGATCCGTTTGTGAAGTTTCATTCCAAACAAGGACTTGTTTTGTTAATTACTTGGGTTATTGCTAATTCTCTTTGGGCAATTCCAGTTTTTGGATGGTTTGCATCACCGATTATCAATCTAGGTTGTTTTATTCTCATGATAGTTGGGATTATGAACGCCGCAGGCAAACAGACCAAAGAGTTACCGATTATCGGTCAATTTGCGAAAAATTTTAATTTTTAAAAAGATACCCACACCAGAAGTCCAGCAATACATTAATCAACAAAAGTCAGCTGAATTTGCTGAGACGTAAATTAGACACTATTTGTAAAAATCTGATAAATAAAGATATTGAGGTGGTATGTGTTAAATCAAAACTGGTGCGGGATACCGGAATCGAACCGGTGCCTCAACCTTGGGAAGGTCGTATTCTACCACTAAACTAATCCCGCGTGACGTCTTGTATTATCTCCAAAAGAACACCCGCGACCACATACTACGCTCAACCTCGACTGTCGCAGGTGCACTAGTCGCAGAGACTACAGTTGCAGAGGACCTGTCGTCAGTGACAATTACTGCCTCTTCATTTGCTTTTGCGACATCAAAGCGATCATGGATTTCTTCTTCAATCCCCCGTTCACTCTGCATGTATTTGACTTTCGCTGAGAGTATCGCGGCCTGTGCCTTAAGGTGTGCTAGTTCTGCCGAACGTTCGGCATAGACTGCAGCCGTCTCACGTTCTTTTTGATAACGTCCGTACACGCTCTTTCCAAGAAAAAAAGAGGCTATCAAGAGGAAAGCGATCGTCGGGGTTGAGAAAAGCCAGCTCCTCAACTTGCGTTTTTCGTGAAAATCAAACACGTGTGCTATTATAGCCTCCAATAAGATATCCAGCAAAATGCTCTACCACAAACGCACAAAAGTGATTATTAAATGGGTGTGGGTCGTCCTTTCTACGATCATGATCATCAGTATGGTCCTGACATTCTCTGGCCTGTCCTCTTCTCTTTAGAAGATGCTTACGTGCACATCATTCTGACCGCACCATACGCATAAAGACGTCTTGTGGAATGGTTACTTTCCCCATTGCCCGCATGCGCTTCTTCCCTTTCTTCTGTTTTTCTCGTAATTTCATTTTGCGTGTAATGTCACCACCATAGAGGTAGCCGGTCACATCTTTTTTAAGTGCTGAAAGCGTCCGAGACGAAATAATCCGCCCCATAGCCTTCCCTTGTATCTTGGTGACAAAGAGTTGTCTCGGCAAAATACTGTGTAGCTTTTCAACAACCTGCTGTGCCTCAAGCTCTATCCGTCGCGTTCCTACCACACGAGAAAACGCCGGTACAACCTCTTCTGCAACAAGTACATCAAGGCGTTCGACATCTGCAGGGCGCATGTCAGCCATCTCGTAGGAGAGTGATGCATATCCAGAGGTGACATTTTTGAGTCGATCAAAGAATGTGCGCATGAGCTCTCGCAGTGGCATCAGTACCGTCAGCATCGTCCGTCCATCACCAAATAATTCGGTATTGATAATCTCACCCTCATGATCATAGAGCAAGGTCATCGTCGGGCCGAGATACTCTGGCGGAACAATGATCTGCACACGTACCCATGGCTCACGCACCGTCGCCGCTGCCCCATGATCAGGAAACCGCGACGGCGCATAAATGAGTTCTATTCGTCCCTTCTCCCATGTCACCTCGTACGCAATAGAGGGTGAGGTGATGATGAGGCTCAGATTGAATTCACGCTTGAGACGCTCGGTCACAATCTCAAGATGCAACATACCTAAAAACCCACACCGGAACCCTCGACCGAGCACCCCCGACGACTCTTCTTCGTATGACAGTGAGGAATCCGACAATTTTAATCGATCGAGTGACTGACGTAACAGGGTGAAATCATCCTGACTTTCAGTAAAAAGCGACGCCCATACTACTGGTTTTGGTTCAAAGTACCCTGCGAGTGGCTCACCGCCATGTTTCTTATTCAGCAGGGTGTCGCCAACTGAGGCAACCCCCGGTTCTTTGATACCCGTGACAATGTAGCCAATCTCCCCCGCCACCAACTGCTCGAGTGGACTTTCTTGCGGCGCGAGCATACCTACTTCGAGCACCTGAAATGTCTTCTCTGCCGCATGAAAATAGAGTTGATCACCCTTAGCAACAACGCCGTCAAACACCCGCAAAAACACAATCACCCCACGATGATTTGAATATTGAAAATCAAAAACGAGACCCCGAAATGCATCCGTGATCGGCACTCGCGGTGGTGGTATTGTCGTGCAAATGACGTCGAGAAGCTCGGCGACACCCTCACCTGTTTTTCCGGAGACAAGTCTGATATCTTCTTTGGCACATGAAAGGAGCGTGACCAATTCTGTGGTGACCTCGGCGATGCGTGCGTGCGGTACATCGATCTTAGTGAGTACCGGTATAATAGTAAGTCCTTCGGCACGCGCCATGCCAAGCGTGGTCAGGGTCTGCGCCTGCACCCCCTGTGTTGCATCTACGAGGAGCAACACGCCTTCCACTGCCTTGAGGGCACGTGAGACCTCGTAGGAGAAATCAATATGCCCTGGGGTGTCGATGAGGTTGAGCTCGTACGACTCAACTACCCCGTCCCGACACGGGGAACGATACTGCATACGTACCGGTTGCATTTTAATCGTGATTCCACGCTCACGTTCGAGCTCCATAGAGTCAAGTACCTGCTCTTTCATCTTGCGAGCCTCCACGGTGTGTGTGACCTCAAGCATGCGATCAGCCAATGTTGACTTCCCATGGTCAATGTGGGCAATAATGCTGAAATTACGAATGTGATCCATGTGAGAGACTCTACCTAAAAATAGTGACATGCGCCAGCACCAGATACTGTGCGAGGTTACGGTTTCTCCTGTGGCACAATCGGACGTACTTTCCAAAACCGATGCTGGAGTGCAATACGTATTTCTCGCAACTCACGGCTTTTGACACTCCAGAGAAAGAGCACTCCTGCGACGATACCCAACATGCCCGCAACGAAGCCTTGCAGAAATACTCCCACAAATGTCTCGACCCGAAATCCTCCGACAAGCACGTTAAGCGCGCCATAGGTGACAAGCGCGATAACACCGCTCGCGCCGAGTGAGTGCCAGAAGGATCGTTTGATGTGGGTAACTCCGCCAGTCCCATATGCACGAGCAAAGAGATACACCAACACAATACTGTGCACAATAAATACGACGGAAAATGCGAGGGGTAATATGAGCACTTCGGTGCCAGGAACATCCGACACCCGAAAGAGCGCACGGAGCACCTGTGCAAATGCGGGAATATCCTGATAGAGCACATAGAGAACGAACGACACAATAATGATACTAATTGAGGAAAGCGTCGTGACCACCAGTGGTGTCTTACTATTCCCTCCCGCATAAAATGCGCGGATGAAAAGATTGTGTACTGATTGCGCCACCAACGATATGATGAAAAGCGCTAGTACTGCGGCAGTCAGACGCGTATCATTCCAATCAAATGCACCGGAGCCCAAAATCACCCGCACCAACTGTGCACGGATCACCACGAACAACGCAGTAGCAGGTATCGACCAAAATAATATGTGTCGAAACGCCGCGTACACATGTTCCAAGAATGCCTTATGATTACCACTCGCGTAGAGTCGAGCAAATGTAGGAAAGGCGGCCACCGAATATGACACCCCAATGATTGTCAGTGGCACTGACTGCAGGTTATAGGCAAATTGCAACACCGCGACTGAACCCGTCGCCATGAGAGTCGCAACAGCCGTTAGTGCCAAGAGCACAAACTGCTGGAGCATAAGAGTCACTGCCCGTGGCAACGAACTCAGTAAAATCTTTTTGAGTAGCGCACCCTCCGGGCGGAGTGAGAGTCGCGGTGCAACACCACTGTGGAAGAGAAATGGTATTTGTACCATCATATGAAATAATGATCCAAGCACCACTCCAAGCGCCAAGCCGGCCAATCCCATGTATGGATAGAACACCACGATGCCGATGATGATGCCGACGTTGTAGAGAAGTGGACTCAGTGCATAGAGCACAAACTTTCTATGCAGTTGCGTCACCACACCAAAGAGGCTTGAAAGCGATAAAAAGAGTGGCTGAAGCAATAAAATGCGCATTGTGAGCACGAGCATATCCTGCTCTGCTGGTCCAAACCCTGGAAACGACAGACGCACAAGCAGAGGCGCACACAGGACGACCCCTAACGCGAGCACACCATAGCCGATGAGAAACCACGTAAGGATCGTTGACATAAAGTCCCGGGCTTTACCTGTCCCCTCAAGCATCCGATCGGCCAGAAATGGGATCAGCACATACACCGACAGTATCGACGTGAAAACTGCAAAGAGTAAATCAGGGATGCGGAATGCAGCGTAATAGATATCGAGCGTCATCCCTGCACCAAATTGGTGTGCCATCAGGCGATCGCGTATCAATGCCAACAGTTGAGAGCCAACCGCAAATAACGCAAGCACGTACGCGGCCTCATGGAGGCCGCGTACTTCTCGATACAACGCGTGAAAAACTCGTCTAACCATCGTGCTGATTACTGGGCAGGCTTCTCGGCTTCTTTCGGTGGTTGATTCACTGGAGAGACCAGCTTCGTATCGGGCGGTGTCTTTGAGGTAACTGACCCATCACCCTGCTTCACACCAGCAGAATCTGATATCGGCTCCTGTGCCGTAGCCTGCTCAATGAGTGGCTGATTATGGTCAAGACGACCAAGTAACTTCAGTACAAGCTCATTACCTGGATTGAGCGATAGAATGGTGTTCAGCTGTACCCGCGCATCCTCAACACGGTGGAGGAAATCATATGACAACGCGAGGTAGAAACGTGCGTTTGAATAATTACTGTCCAGTGCAACCGCATGTTCCAAGGCTGAAACTGCCTCCGGATAATTTGGCTTTGAGAAGAGCAGGACGCCAAGCTGGAAGAAACGAACAGGATTGTCTGGTTCAATAGTAGTAATCGCCCGAGAGGAGTTAATCGCCGCATCAATATTTCCTGCCGCAATATCCATCTGTGCAGTAAAGAACATCGCATCACTATAATTTGCCTTCAGATGTATTGCCTGATCAACATAGCCACGTGCCTCGTCTGACTTACCAGCAGCAAACGCAAGCTGTCCCAACATCAGTAGTCGAAGCGGGTTATGTGGATCAAGCTGTTGTGCTTTGGTGAGATTTTCCTTCGCTCGATCATAGGCCCCCTCTATCTTAGCTGGCACCAATGTTGCATACACAGTCCCGAGTATCCCAAAGTTTTGTGGATCAGTGCTGTCACTAGAAACTGCTGTTTGAGCGGCAGTGATTGCACCCGAAAGCGCTTTACTAAATATTTGTTTCTGCTCTTCAGTCGGCTGTGTCACCGAAAGCAATTCCCGCATTCGGACAACCTGATATTCTGCCATCCTTCGTACATACATGGGATCATTTGAGTAGAGATATGCCTGAACGGTCTTTGCCTCAATAGTGTCTAGTGCTGCACCCTCAGAAATGAGTACATTGCTGGCATTAAAGAGATACGCGCCTGCATAATTGCGTCCCACAAAATACAGAGCACTGATTGAGCCAATAATGAGAACCAGAAAGGCAAAGACAAACATGAACCCCAAGCGTCGGTTCTTTCTGCTACTTATGACATGCACATTCTTCTGGAGAATAGTACCCGACGCGGCACTCAGCAGACCCGTACAAAGTGCAGCGAGGAGTAACAACACTGGTCCAGGAACATATATCACACTCATCCCCCAAATATAGAGGCCTCCAACAAATGACGTCGTGGCAATAAAGTACCATACACGATCACCCGCTCCAGCACTGAGCAAGGTACGCAACCCCAACATGACAAAAAATACAAGGAAGGCGCACCACGCCAATCCTCCCAGCAGTCCCATTGTGGCGAAGAAGGTAGGAATATACCCAAAGCCTGCCACAAAGTCAGTATTCCAGAAGATGCTTTCGTTGATAGCGGGATCCTTGAACGTCCGCCACGCATCACCAAAACGATTGGGTCCTACACCGAACAGTAAATCAGAAGAATACACATGTTTAACAATACCGGTTGTCGCACTGAGTGATGGTCGCACTTCAGTGTATGAGATGTGTGTCAGCCCTGAAACGGCGTTCCCGACAAAACTGCCACCGACCACAAAGACCACCGACACAATGAGTACTGATAATGAAACTAAGAGTGAAAGAAGAGATCCATTTGTAGATGACATCTCCATAGGTTCATTACTTCCGAGACGTCCTTTTGTGAGACCATACGTAAGAAGCACCATACTCACCACACCTAAGATCAGCCATATGGAGAAGAAGTTGATCACTGCAAGCATCAGGAGTGCAGCGGCTATAACCAGTCCAAAAAGTATCTTTCCAATCTTGGTGAGCCGCAATTGTTCAACGGCGACAAGCGATAGGATGATCGCAAGTCCAAAAAAGATGGCCAGGTCATTCCATGCACCAAATGGCGAAAGTGTTGCGTTGCCCTTGAAAAGTGAGAGCGACAGGAAATCTGGACCAAACACGAGCCTCAGTACATGAAAAAGAGCCAGGAACAACGTGCTCCCCGCAAAAAAGGCGAACAGTCGCATCGTTGCTGTTTTATTTGTACCCAATAGCATCCATGCGGATGCTGTCAGTGCAAGTAAGGTAATAAACAGTGTCGTATGCACTTCAAAACCCTGCCCAATCAGCGAGTCATGAAAATTCCCTGAGAGAAGTGAGGAGGCAAATGCAATAAGGACAAGCACCCAGAGTATGAGCGAGGTCCACGAAAACCGGAAATGTATCTCACCACTACGGAGTGTTGCGAATCCGTAAAAGAGTAATGCGAAAATCAAACCACAGGAAGCAAACAATGTCTTCGAGTACCCAAATGGGGCAACGGCAGATGGCAAAAAGAATACGGGAAGTAGCCCGAACACCACGACGAGTATATGTTGCGCAATTGACAGTAATCGCGTCTCGATAAAATCTTGCTGAGTGTGTCCGTTTTGCGGTGGCATAGAAAAAATAAAATTACCTGTATATCTCTGCAGTTTACCACACCTTCTCCGCGTCACTATACACAGGAACGCCCTCTCGAGAAAAGCCCCCGTACGGGGGCTTTTCTGCTTGTTCTCTGTAGTGTACCGATAAGCCGAATTCTGTACTCTGACCACACTGGTCAGAGCGATAGCCATTTATCTAGGATGACTGTTACCAGTCATCTCAAGCGGCACTTCTTTTGCAGGCATATGCCTCCACAAAAGACACGGCCTTGCACGCAGGTAGGAATTTGGCCGTTTCACCTCTCATGTCACCATGAAAGCTCATCTTTGAGCACTGTGCCCACAAGATGTCCATTGCTCTCGCGCCGGACGTCTCTGCTCGCATCCCGTGGACTTCCCCAGACGGGCGTTACCCGCTACCATCCTCCCCCCTAGTCACCTAGGGAAGGGCGTGTTCGGACTTTCCTCCCGCTCACTGTGAGCGAGCGACTATCTGGTACCCCTGTATTATGCAATATAGAAATACGATTGGCAAACACACACACCTGTAAATTCCCTACCGAAATGCAACCGCCTCTGCTAATGAAACCCTCGGTATCTT
>CAZTKT010000006.1:0-30206 GCA_964614265.1 uncultured Candidatus Saccharibacteria bacterium
TGCCTCAAATGTTGAACTTTGGGGTGTCACCGATGTGTTTCAGCTTCTTCACTGTGGCAGTGGATAATCGAGATACCCAATCTACACTTGTTTTAAGATGCGTCGCAGATAGGGGACTAGTGCGTCAAACGAGACGTGTTCTTGTGAGCGTGAGCGCATATTACGTACGATGATATTATTTTCTACAAACTCTTTCTGGCCGAGAATGAGTGCGAAAGGGACGCCGATGCTTTCTGCCTGGTGTAATTGTTCACTGAGTGAATCACTCACGAGTGCCTGATATACAGAAATGTCAGCTCGTTTGAGATGCTCAAGGAGCATGAGGCTCTTGATCCGAGGACAAAATCCGAGTTGTATAACAAACAGTGAGGGGGCACTGCTCCGATTGAGTCCTGGAAGACGAAGTGGCTTTTGTTTTTTATTTAAAATCACAACCGCACTCATTGCAGGAATATCTTGCTTGAGGAGGTGTCTCGTGAACGCATCGAGCCTGCCTCCACGGATCGTGAGCGGAGCATCTTGGAGTGGCACACCCCCATTGTCATGGAGCTCAAACGCAAAGATGGTGTCCATGTAACAATGTTGGTGTCCGATGAGTCGGGGGTCGATTTCGTAGGGAGTTTTGGTGAGGTCAAGATGCTCGATCACTTCTCTGAAATGTTGCCGACTCACGTCACTGAGATACTCAAAGGGTGTGGGGCTCCGTTGTGCAAGCTCATGGTTCAGTTCGGAGAGATAGAGGAGTGTGGCAAGTGCACTTTCATTTTTTAGCATCTCGCGTGCGGGGGATGGTAGCTCATCGATGTGTCGCTTTAGGTAGGTGTTGAGCTCGCGGAGGTATCGTGTGACGGAGTCACGATCTCCGAGGGAATTCACCCTCACTAGGTACTGTGGGTGCTTGAGATCAGTCATGAACGAGCGCAACGTTTGTATGATGAGCGCTTCAGCGATACTTTTTTTTACCCCAATCACCTGTAGTGTGAGTGTGATTTTCTGTATGCGGGGCAATTCCTCAACGGAAAAGAAGAGTGTTGGTTTTTGTGTGTGGTAGATTTTTTCTAAATAGGCACTTACTCCCTGCGTCAGTGCGCCCTGGAGTGAATCAAGTTTGCGATCTGCGACAGAAATTCTTGGTCGTACGACACTATCCCTCTGTGCGCGTACAGGATTGGTGAGGGTATGGAAGGGAACAAATCCAAAGTGCTGGGCAGTATGGTATGCGCTCTTCACAAAATCTGTTTGCGAGAAAGTACTTATTGATTCTTGTGGTGTCATATACGTGGGTGTTGTGGCTAATCAGAACGGTGTGGCTGGGGAGGAGTGTGTCAGCGCGTTGTGGCAGTATCACGACCGGGGAAAATACTAAGGTGTGTGACGGGGAGTAATCGGAGAAGTGCACGGCCAACGATGAGATCTCGTTTGAGTATGCCCCACACACGTGAATCGGAGCTTGCATCTCGATTATCTCCAAGAACAAAATATTCGTCACCACCAAGTTGTTGCATCAAGGATGTATCTTTGTTCATATGGTCGACATATGGCTCATCTAATGTGAGTCCGGTCGCCTCGTCTTTGTTGTAAATGGTGATTTTGGACCCTTCAATTTTCACTGTTTCTCCAGGAAGACCAATAATTCGCTTGATAAAGAATTTCGATGGGTCGCGAGGATAGCGAAAGATGATCACATCTCCGCGCACTGGGTTGTTGAGTCGATAGGTAATCTCATCGACAATAAGGTATTGGCCATTTTCAAATGTCGGTTCCATTGATGCACCAGAGACGATGAATGGTTGCGCAATAAAGAGGCGTATCGGGAACACGATGACGATGGCGATAATAGCAAAGCGGATGAGATCGGCGAGGAAATGTGTATCCGGTGGAGTGCCTGAAGCAATAACCTTCTCAATATACCCCTGTTCTGTGTCGGTGTTCTGTGTGACGTGCGAGTGTGTATCCATAGTGTAGAGAACGATGGGCACAGTATATCGTGTCTGATGATCCGACACAAGTTTTCGGAGTGACACATATCTTATTTTGTGGGTGACCTGTTCACGGTAGGGTGTGTTTGGCGTATACTACGGCGATGTACTACATTGTAGGGCTTGGAAATCCAGGCGCGGAACATGCACAGACCCGACATAATACGGGGCGGATTGTGCTTGGTACGTTTCTCAAGAAACATCGCCTGCCGGCGTTGGTATGTTCTGCGAAATATGTTGCTCTGACGAGTTCAGGGACCGTGGATGGTGAAGACGTACTTCTGTTGTTGCCAGAGACATACATGAACAAGTCGGGTTCGTCTGTTGCAAAGATCGTGACGAGTAAAAAGAAGGCGACAATGCTCATTGTGGTGTATGACGATATTGATCTGCCACTCGGTAGTATA
Organism: uncultured Candidatus Saccharibacteria bacterium; assembly: GCA_964614265.1. Classification (GTDB taxonomy): domain Bacteria; phylum Patescibacteriota; class Minisyncoccia; order Phycocordibacterales; family UBA918; genus JACQKD01. The sequence continues at coordinate 2,387 of CAZTKT010000006.1, forward strand.
AAAATTTCATACGGGCGTGGGTCTGGCGGGCATCGTGGTATTGAATCTATTGCTCGTACCTTAAAGACGAAAGATTTTATCCGTGTGCGTGTCGGCATTACGCCAACGACGCCAACTGGCAAACTAAAAAAACCGAGAGGAGAGAAGAACGTCATTGATTTTCTACTGAGTGATTTTAAGAAGGCAGAGCAGGAGGTGCTCGGGAAGGTGTCGCAAGAGGTGAGTGAAGTGATTAGCACTATTGTGACAGAAGGACTGGAGAAGGCGATGAATAGGTATAATTGAGTGGGTAAAAAATTCCCCCCGCGTCCCCTTTCAGGGACGCGGGGGGAATTTTTGTGGATACAATTACGCCTCTGGTGTTTCTTTTGCGGCCTTGTACGAAAGAGTCATGCGTTGTTCTTTTGGCTCAAAGAGCGTGATCTTTAGTGGATAACTCTTACCGAGTTCGAGTGTGTCCTTCAGCTCTGCCTCTGACGCAAATTCAGAAATATGGACTAACCCTGCGACACCTTCTTCAACAGATGCAAGTGCACCATGCTTGTTGTATTTAATGATGACACCGTGGGCGATTTGATCTTTTGCATACTTCTGTGCGGCGGCGATCCATGGATTCTCCTCGAGCTGTTTGATTGAAAGAGAAATCTTATCATCTTTCACTTCAATAATTTTGACGCGTACTTTGTCACCAACTTTGTAGAGCGCACGGGTATCTGCGACGAGCCCCCAATTAAGTTCAGAAATATGTACCAATCCCTCAAGGTTTTCTTCAAGCTTTACAAAAATACCGAAATCAACTGTTCCCGTCACTTCGCCGTTGAATATATCTCCGACGACATAGCGACTCACTTTTTCTTCCTTTTGCTCCTTCTCTTGTGGACCCTTTTCAGAAAAAATCATTTTCCCTTCTTTCTGGTCCGCGGTAATAATGATCACATTTAGGAATTGCCCGATCAGTTTTTGCAGTTCAGCGTAGATTCGTTCTTTGTCGCCATCTTCTACTCGTGGATAGTGTTCTGCTGAAAGTTGGGAAGCAGGAAGGAATCCAGCAATCCCCTGCCAATAGAGAATCAACCCCCCTTTATTTGCCTCCTTCACGGGGAGGTTGAGAATGGTCTGTTTCTTCATCGCTTCCTCCGCATCGCTCCAGATGAGGGCTTGACGTGCTTCTTTCAGAGAGAGCTCAAAATACCCATCCTCGTTTTTGTCATCGACAACTTTTGCCGCGATAGTGTCTCCGATTGCCACCTTGCGCAAAATATCGCGTGCATTGAGGTATTCTCGGCCATAAATAATACCGCTCCCGAATGGGGGGAGGTTCACAAATACTTTTGCTCGTCCGATAGCTGATATCGTTCCCTCAACCAAATCATCGATTTTAGGCGGTTGGGGACTTTCTGCCACCATAGTGGTCATGGGGCTATTTTTCTTCGCGGTTTCCAACGCCTCGGGGCTTCCTTTTTCGTCTACCTCTTTAATGGGTGTGTCTACTTCTTCCTGTATATCGACGCTGTCTTTTTTCATTATAGGCTATTTTCTCGGTGAGCCGCTCCGCGCATCAGGTACTCTCAGATTGCTCTGTAGCGGTGTGCGTATGGGCGGGATTACTCGGCAGACCGTTGGAACTTGTAATAAGAACAAGAGGAGTGTACTACAAAAAAATAGGCTCGTCCAGCGCGACGCTGGTCACGAAATCTTTGCGGGAGACCCCTCTTTTTTTATAGGGTATGCAGGGAGAACCACTCCGATCTGTGGTTGCCTGTGCTATACTACGCCCCATATGGTCATAACCTATCATGGCGGGCAATGCTTTAAGGTTTCGTCGGGGAGCACGACACTGGCATTCAACCCAATCTCTAAGAGCTCGAAGCGGTTTGCACCGATAAAGTTTGGCGTTGATACGGTGTGCATCTCACTCAATCACCCCGACTTTAATGGGGTGGAACAGGTTACTTATGGCGAAAAAGTCCCATTTGTCATCTCTGGTCCAGGAGAATATGAAGTTGGCGAAATAACGGTGCGTGGCTTTGGCGTGGAGACGACCTACGATGGTCAGATGCGATATAATACGATCTATCAAGTAGTACTTGAAGGGATCAATATGGTGTTCCTTGGAGCGCTTTCTACGGGTGCTATTGATGCAAAGATTCTCGAGCAATTTAGTGATGTTGATATTTTATTTGTTCCTATCGGCGGGGGTGAGGTGCTCGATATATCACATGCTTCAGCGCTTGGGGTCAAACTCGAAGCGCACGCGATTATTCCCATGCACTATGATGCTCCCGCACTCGCGGCCTTTTTAAAGGAAGAGGGTGTAGAGAAAGTAACCGCGGAAGAAAAATATACACTAAAAAAGAAAGATATTATTGAAATGGAAGGTGCTATACTAGTACTGAAATCGTAACGGTTCACACTCACTATGCAATTCTCGCCACTGGTTCAACGACTTCGTGAAAAACCAAAGGAAGTTCGTGCGCAAGTGTCCTTTCTTGCGGCACTGTGTGTGACCGGCGTCATCGGGGTTCTCTGGGGATTGACCATACCGACGCGTCTGAGTGGTCTGCCACAGAGTATTGAAGGAGCGCAGGCACAGGATAGTACGAATTCTGTTAATGCGTTCCTCACAAATACACGTAATAATTTAGGCCAGCTGATTAGTGCCAACGGTGATGTTATTTCTGAATCTCAGGCAGAAGATGTGTCGACCACGCCACCTACGAGTGACGCGTACATTGTCGGGGCACCAGAGGATCAGGGGGATTCTGAAGGGGGACAACCAGTAGTAACACCTGTTTCGAGACGAGAAGTACGTATTGCGACGACGACACGCACGACAGAAAACTTTTAAAAAAGATGCCAGACATGACGATATATGCTATACTCAGCAGTGTAATATCGTAGTATCCCCATGCCACGAAAGAAGCAATCTGATTCAATGTCCGAAGAAGAGCCGCGCTCCGGAGACGGAGTATCGGTTACTGTACCCGAAAAAGGGATCTTGTTGCAGGGTATTAGTGGTGAGATGCGTACTGCGTACCTTGACTATGCGATGTCGGTCATTACCCAACGCGCACTTCCGGATGTGCGTGATGGCTTGAAGCCGGTGCACCGGCGCATTCTCTACTCCATGCGCCTGAATGGCCTGACATCGACCGCACGCTTTAAGAAGTCGGCGACGGTGGTCGGCGACGTGCTTGGTAGCTTTCATCCTCACGGAGATGTTGCGGTCTATGAAGCGATGGTCAAGCTTGTACAACCGTTCTCAACACGCTACCCACTGATCATTGGGCAGGGAAATTTTGGGAGTATCGACGGGGATAGCGCTGCCGCCTATCGGTATACCGAAGCAAAGATGTCAAAGATTGCGGAAGAGTTGTTGCGCGATCTTGAGAAAGAGACGGTGAACTGGCGACCAAACTTTGATGGGACGAAGCGTGAACCAGAAGTGTTACCTGCGGCGGCACCAAACCTGTTACTCCAGGGGACGCTTGGTATTGCGGTTGGTATGGCGACAAATATTCCGCCACATAATTTGCGTGAAGTGGTGAACGCGACAATACATCTCATTGATACGCCAGAAGCAACCACGGATGATTTATTGAAATATATTAAGGGACCTGATTTTCCCACGGGCGCGATCGCATTTAATAAAACAGACATCGCGCATGCATACGCAAATGGTAGAGGGGGTGTGGTCGTGCGCGGTGAGGCGGAAGTTGTCGAAGATAAAAAAGGCGCATTTTCTATCATTATCACTTCGATTCCCTATCGGGTGAACAAAGCAGAGATGTTGATCAAGATCGCTGACTTGGTGCGCGACAAGCGTATCGAAGGCATCAAGGACCTTCGAGATGAGTCCACAAGGGATATTCGTGTAGTTGTTGATCTCAAGGCGGGCGTAGAACCACAGACAGTGCTCAATAAATTGTATAAGCACACGCAACTGGAGGATACCTTTCACTACAACATGGTGGCCATTGTGAATGGGGTTCCGCAGACACTGTCCTTGAAGTCTCTCTTACAAGAATACATTCTCCATCGAGAGGATGTGGTGCGTCGTCGTACACAATTCGATCTCACCAAGGCAAAAGATCGGGAACACATCTTACTTGGCCTGAAGAAAGCGCTTGATCATATTGACGAGATTGTGAAGCTCATTCGTGCGGCGAAGGACGTACCGACGGCGCACGCAGAGCTCATCAAACAATTCAAATTTTCTGATCTGCAAGCGGCGGCGATTCTTGAAATGCGGCTTGCAAAACTTGCGGGACTCGAACGGAAAAAGATAGAGGAAGAACTTCGAGAGGTACAAGCATTGATCGGGGAACTTGAGACTCTGCTCAAGAGCGTTTCCAAGATGCGTGGTTTGATCAAGAGTGAGCTTACTGATGTCGCGGCAAAATACGGAGATGATCGTCGTACCAAAATCGTCGCCGGTGGCGTAAAGATTCTCAATCCAGAAGATTTAGTCCCTGATGAGGAGAGTGTCGTTGTCTTGACGCAGGGCGGATACATAAAGCGTACCAACCCAAACGAATATCGCACCCAAAAGCGCGGTGGCGTAGGAGTGGTTGATCTTGATACCAAAGAAGAAGATTTTGTGACCACGTTACTCACTACCTCGCTCCACAGCGATTTGCTCTTTTTCACCAATAAAGGCAAGGTCTACAGCACCAAGATGTATGACATCCCAGAAGGACGTCGTGCAACACGGGGAAAGTCCATCATGAATTTTCTGTCATTGACCCCAGAAGAGTCGGTGACATCGGTACTTGCCGTGCGGAAGGACGTGTGGGATGGCGATTGGGCAATGGTGATGGTCACCCGCGAAGGGGTTGCAAAAAAAGTAGATGTAGCAAGTTTCAAGGATGTACGACGTAGTGGCCTCATTGCGATGACACTTCAGGCCAGTGACGCATTGATTGCGGCACGTTTTGTAGGTAAAGGCGATAGTGTGCTGTTGGTGACGGCACGTGGACAATCGATTCGTTTTAAAGAAACTGACATTCGAGTGATGGGCCGTGCGGCCGCAGGAGTGCGTGGTATTAAGGTGGGGAAGAGTGATGTGGTTGTTTCTGCTGACGTGATTAGGAAAGAGAGTGCTCCAACTGCCGAGATTTTAATTATTACTGAAAATGGATTTGGGAAAACAACACCAGCAAAGGACTATAAAATACAAAAACGCGGTGGCTCTGGTATTAAGACGGCAAAAGTCACAACAAAAACTGGTAAGGTAGTCAATGGATCGGTGGTGTCGGCAGAAGATCTTGAGGTAGGAGAATTTGTGGTGATGAGTAAGCGTGGGCAGGTCATTCGATTGCCGGTGAAAGATGTTCCATCGCATGGGAGACAGACACAAGGTGTTCGCGTGATGAAACTCCGCGCTGGCGATGAGATCGCATCGGTGGTGTATTTCTAATGTGTCGTTTGAGTATGATTGTGGATAGTGAGTACCCCATTTTCATGGGGTGTAGGCTATAATGGCATCATGGCAAAAGTTCGTGTGGCAATCAATGGATTTGGGAGGATTGGGCGTACGTTCCTTCGAATGGCTGTTGGGCGTGATGATATGGAAGTAGTCGCCGTGAATGACTTAAGCTCTCTTGAAAATCTCGCATATTTGCTTAAATATGACACGGTATATGGGCGGAGCCCATTGTCGATTGTGCTTGGTGAGGGAGGACTCGTGGTGGACGGTCTCATAGTAAAATTTTTTAGTGAGCGTGAGCCAATGGCATTGCCGTGGAAGGATCTGAATATCGATGTGGTTGTTGAGTCGACTGGCGTCTTTACGACCTATGACAAAGCATCGATACACCTCAAAGCTGGTGCGAAGCGTGTGGTGCTTTCTGCTCCCGCAAAAGATGAGCCAGAGGAATCGGGAGTGAAAGGGAAGACAATCCTTATGGGGGTTAATGAAAGCGAGTTTGCGGGGTGTGAAGTGACGTCTAATGCGTCGTGTACGACAAATGCGGTGAGTCCACTGGTCGCCATCCTCGACAAGGCGATTGGCATTGAGCGCGCACTCCTTAATACTGTACATGCATATACTGCTTCACAAGCATTGGTTGATGCGCCAAACAAAAAAGATTTTCGGGATGGTCGCGCGGCGGCAGAAAATATTATCCCTGCATCGACGGGTGCGGCTATTGCGGTCACAAAAGCATACCCCTCGTTAGCTGGAAAGTTTGATGGTATGGCGATTCGGGTGCCAGTACCCGTTGGTTCTATTGTTGATATTACGTTTGTTTCATCTCGTCCAACAACCGTCGCAGAGGTGAACGCAGTATTGACGGCAGCCGCCGCATCGGAGCAATGGCAGGGATTGTTTGCAGTCACTGATGAGCCACTTGTCTCCTCTGACATCGTAGGCGCAACATTTGCGTCGATCGCTGATCTCTCATACACCATGGTGGCGGATGGTACCTTAGTGAAGGTACTCGCGTGGTATGACAATGAGACAAGTTATACGCATACGTTGGTGAGGCATGTGGTGGCACTCGGGAAGACGATCATAGAGTAGTGGGGGCTGGATTCATGAAAATATTTTTTGGTACTGATCATGCGGGGTTTGAGCTAAAAGAAGCGCTTGTTGCGTTTGTGCGGGATGAGCTGGGGCATGATGTAGAAGATATGGGGGCATATCTCTACGATGAGGACGACGATTATCCAGATTTTATTGAGCAAGTTGCTGAGCGTGTCAGTACAGATCCTGATACTTTCGGTATTATTCTTGGCGGCTCAGGAGAGGGAGAGGCGATGGTTGCGAATCGGTTCGTGGGTGTGCGTGCGGCGGTGTATTACGGTGGCGATATTGATGTTGTTGTACGTTCTCGTGAACACAACGACGCAAATGTGCTTTCTCTCGGTGCGCGATTTCTCGGGTCAGTTGATGATGCGAAGGAAGCGGTACGGGTGTGGCTTGAGACGCCGTTTTCTGAAGAGGAGCGGCATATTCGCCGGATACAAAAAATAGATCGCCAATAATCATGCGTCTTACTGATCGTGTTACTCACTACAGCAGAATGCTTGAATATTTTGTGGTGTTTTCTGTTGTCGTTTTGATGATTACGGTTTCATTTTTGGCGCTTCAGGGAATACTTGCTGAAGCGCGTGATTCACACCGAGTTGGAGATATTGCTACGTTGCAGAGCGCACTTGAGATGTATTATAGTGATTACGGAGCATATCCGCAGATAGGTTGGGCCAATAGTAGCGCTACATCGTGGATCGCACTCGTAAAAGCATTGCATCCATATATTACTGCGGTACCGCTTGATCCTATCAATGATTCAGCGGAACGAGTGGAACGTACTGGCGGATTCAACTATAGTTACTACAGCAGTGCACAGCGAGATGTGTCAAAAGGCAAGGATGACTACGTTCTGGTCTTTCGTTTAGAGAAGCCAAAAAAAGTAGTACTCTATAGAGATGCCTCTCAGATGTTACAGACAACACATATGAATATTGATCTTACGGAATTTACCGGGAAAGAGGGTATTTATGCAGTGACTGCACCCTAATGATGCGTATGCGTACAGGCACTGTTATTCCGGCGATTATACCGCAGTCACCCGCGCACATCGGTGCGATGATAGAAAAAGTGCGTAGTGTTGTCTCTGAAATACAAATAGATATTGTGGATGGCATCCTGGCGCCATTTCAGAGTTGGCCGTATCGCGTCACACCTCGTGATGGACAAGAGTACACATCAGCGATTTCGGCGCTTTTTGCTCTGGTTCCAAAGGATATGTCGTATGAACTCGATCTGATGATTCAAGAACCACGTGCCGTCCTCCCGATATGGCTTGCGACTCGTCCAACGCGCGTGGTGCTTCATATTGAGAGTTTTTCTGATGATGAATTCGTGAGAGAGGCATGCGCGCTTGTGCGAGAGGCAGGCGCTCTTGCGGTGGTTGCAGCACATAACGCTACACCAATCGAGCGTGTATTGTCACTAATACCAGAGAGTGATGGAGTGCAGTGCATGGGTATTGCAGAGATTGGGAGACAGGGAAATCCGTTTGATATGAGGGTGCTTGAGCGAATTGAGGCAATACGCAATGCCTACCCCGCACTCTCAATTAGCATTGATGGAAGTGTGAATACAGAAACCATCGTGTCATTGTGGGAGGCGGGAGCGAATCAGTTTGTGGTGGGTTCCGCGATCTTTGATGCTCATGACTCGGTAGAGGCATATCGCGCACTGCAGTTGCTTGTTACTGCGTCATAGGTGTGTCCTCCACAGTGTGCAATACACAGGTCTGTAGTACGTGCATTTCTGTTGTGCGCTATACTACCTCTGTATGCAGTATCTTTCTGATGAAGATGTATTCGCGCTAGAAAAGCAAGCAAACGAGATTCGCCAAAGCGTGATCGAAATGCTGTTATCTGCAGGGAGTGGACATACTGCGGGACCACTTGATATGGCGGACGTGTGTACGCTTCTCTATTTTCACATACTTCACCACAAGCCTCAAGAGCCACTGTGGCCGGAACGCGATCGACTGATTCTTTCAAACGGACATATTTGTCCCGTGCTCTATGCCACGATGGCGCATGCGGGGTACTTTCCGAAGGAGGAGTTGCTGACGTTGCGGAAATTTGGTTCGCGTCTCCAGGGGCATCCGCATCGCGCGTCATTACCAGGACTTGAGACAAGTTCTGGGCCTTTGGGCTCAGGCATTTCACAGGCTATTGGTATGGCACTTGCCGAACGAATTGACAATCCCTACTCGAACAGATATTTCTATTGTCTAACGGGAGATGGAGAACTCAATGAGGGACAAATCTGGGAAGCATTCATGCACGGAGGAAAAGAGCAGTTGCATAACCTTATCGTGATCATCGATCGTAACGGTATTCAGATTGATGGCTACACCACTGATGTAATGCCTCTTGAGCCACTGCGAGAGAAACTAGAGGCATTTAACTGGGATGTACAAGAAGTGGATGGGCACAACATGCGAGCGCTCAATGATGCAATCGGAAAGGCGCAAGCGGTCTACAGCCAACCATCAGTGATCATCGCACATACCATTGCCTCGAAGGGTGTGGATGTGTTTGAGCGTGATTTCCGGTGGCATGGCAATCCTCCAGGGAAAGGCCCGGAAGATCGTGTCAAAAAAGACAAACAAGGGGAGGAGGCGCTCCGCCGTCTGCGTACGCTCGCGGGACACATTACCGCATCCGATCATTCATAATGCATATGCTTGCTTCACACCTTAATCCACAGATTTTTGAAAAAGATGTCGCTCAAGTGCCCAACCGCGATGGGTTTGGGGAGGGCTTACGCGCGGCGGCAGAGAACGATCCTCGCGTGGTTGCGCTCTGCGCCGATCTCACTGAATCGACACGGATGAACATCTTTGCTGAGGCATTTCCTGAACGATTTATTGAAGTGGGTATTGCAGAGCAATCAATGGCATCAGTTGCTTCTGGTATGGCGTCGATGGGGAAGATTCCCTTCATGTCTTCATATGCTATGTTTTCACCAGGACGTAACTGGGAACAAATCCGTACGACGATTGCGTACAATCAGGCGAACGTGAAGATTATTGGCTCGCACGCGGGAGTGTCGGTGGGGCCTGATGGGGCGACACATCAGGCAATTGAAGACATTGCGCTGGTGCGCGTGCTCCCGGGAATGACGGTACTCGTACCCTGTGATTCTCTTGAAGCACAAAGAGCAACGCGTGCCGCGGCAGTGTATGAGGGTCCCGTGTATATTCGGCTTGCGCGTGAGAAAACACCGATCGTCACGACTGATAGCTCACCGTTTACCATTGGGAAAGCTGAAGTCTATCTTTCTCCTGATAGTGGTTCGAAAACAGTGGGCATCATTGCGTGTGGGACGATTCTCCATAATGCACTTACTGCAGGAAAGAAACTTAATGATGATGGTATTGGGACGTCCGTAATGAATCTCGCCACCATAAAGCCACTCGATACAGAAGCAATTCTTGCATTTGCGAAAGAACATCAGGTCATTGTGACTGTGGAAGAGCATCAGATCGCAGGTGGTATGGGTTCTGCCATTACCGAATTACTTTCCGAACAGCATCCGATGACGGTCGTGCGTCTCGGTATCCATGATCAGTTCGGTCAGTCGGGTGAACCAGATGAACTCATCAAACACTACGGTATTGATGCGGATACTATTTATGAGACCGCGAAAGGACTATTACATTCGTAAGAAAAAGTTACTAACATAGCACGTTGGGCTATTTTTGTTTTGCTGTGTAGTCACTTGGTGCAGTTTTGATATACGTTTCCAATGTTTCTCTCGTCAGGAGTCCCTTCTGTGCGCCAATGTATTGCACCACTGACATCGAATTGACCGGTCCCCACGTCAGTGCCTCCGCGACTGACTTGCCGAGAGCGATTGCGGAAGTGAATGTGGAGGCGAAAGAGTCTCCAGCACCCGTGCGGTCTACTGGTGGCGCAGGGTCTGGGTAGATAGGCATGTGCCAGACTGTCTCTTCATCGAGTGCGTATGCTCCATTCGGTCCGTCGGTAATCACTGGTATACGTGGCCCAATCCGACGGAGTCCTTTCAAAAGCATAGAGACATCATCATCAGTGTTTTTGAGTATTGCCCGCGCCTCCTCGAGGTTGCAGAAAAAAATATCAGTGACTGCGTAGAGGTCTTTGAGTGTTTCGACACCGAGGCGGATTTGAAATGTGCCTGGTTGGAAGACCAGTTTTGTTTCTGGATGTGCTGATGCATAAGAGGCAATGTCATGATGAAATTGTAGCGCATCTTCTCCCACCGAGGAGAAGTATAGGTACCGTGGGGGGTGCTCGAATGAGGGTAATCGATAGGGATATGCCTCATGTTTAATAAGGATCGTGCGCTCTGCGCCGAGGCGCAAGACGTAGTGGTAGTTGGTTTTTTTCCCCTCGTGCATCACCACATAGTCGGTTGACACGCCTTCTGCACGTAACGTGTCGAGACAGTCCTTTCCATAGCGATCGTGACCGATATTGGTGATAAGTGCCGTTTTGAGACCTAGACGTTGTGCAGAGACCGCTGCGTTGGGCGCATTGCCGACTGCATTGACTACGGTCACATCTGTATACGGGAGCTTATCTCCAAAATCCATCACGAGCTGACATTTTTTACCCGTGGCGTCGCAGACGGCATGCGCATCATTTTCAGAGAGCTGAATAAATGCATCGATGGTGATGTCGCCGATCGCGACAAAATCGTACTGGTGTGTGGTAGACATTATTGCAAGTATAGCATCTCTGTGGCTGTGGTATCATACGTGTGTGAGCGAGTTTCTGTGGACGGCTGTTGTTTGTTAGTAATTTTTGAGAGTGCCTATGAGTTCAGTATTTGTGACGAGGAAGATTCCAGAAGAAGGTCTCGCCGTATTGCGAGATGCAGGACACGACACTGTCGTCAGTGAAAAAGATGGCGTGTTGACGCACGAGGAGCTTATGCGTGCACTTACCGAAAAATCATATGATGCTGTCTTGTGTTTGCTTACTGATAAAATTGACGTGGGCGTGTTTGATGGTGCACCGAGTGCGAAGATCTTTGCGAATTACGCGGTGGGGTTTGATAATGTCGACGTTACGGAAGCAAAGAAGCGAGGCATCGCGGTGACCAATACGCCAGATGTGCTCACTGACACTGTTGCGGAGCATACTATTGCGCTGATGCTCTCGATTACCTCGCGAATCGCCGAAGGTGATCGCTTTTTGCGTGCGGGCAAGTATGTGGGGTGGGCACCGATGCTCCTTCTTGGTACTGATCTTAAAGGGAAGACGCTCGGCCTCTTGGGTGCGGGGAGGATCGGTCAACGGGTAGCGGCCATTGCGCATCATGGACTCGGCATGCAGGTCATGTACTACGACATCAAACAAAATGCAGATATCGAAAAAGCGTGTGGGGCATCATACCGATCGAGTGTCGATGAGGTACTTGCTGAAGCAGATGTTGTGACCGTGCACGTACCCTTGCTTGACTCCACTCGCCACCTCATCAATGCGGACCGACTCGCGCACATGAAAAAAAGTGCGTATCTGATCAATACGGCGCGTGGACCAATCATAGATGAAAACGCATTGGTGGGTGCACTCAAAAATGGCACGATCAAAGGCGCCGCACTCGACGTTTTTGAAGCAGAACCTACACTTGCCCCAGGACTTTCGGCACTAGAGAACGTCGTTATCACCCCACACATCGCCTCCGCATCAGATGAAACTCGTGCCGCGATGGCCGTGATTGCGGCTCAAAGCATTGTGGATTACTTTGCTGGTATTGAACTGAAGCATAGAGTAGTATAAAAATATGAAGTACGTATCATCCGCTAATAATAAAAGTAATAAAATGAAGTATATTACAACACAAAGGAAACGAGGTTTTACACTGATAGAACTTCTCGTCGTGATTTCCATTATTGGCCTTCTAGCAAGTGTAGTGTTGGCGAGTCTCAATACTGCCCGGGCAAAGGCGCGAGATGCAAAAAAGATCTCAGAAGTAAAACAAATCAACACTGCTCTACAGCTCTATTGGGACACTAATAAGGCCTACCCTTTGTATGGCAGTATCGCATGCTCAGCGAGTAGTATCCCACTTGAAGTTAATACTTGGAACCTGCTCATGAATGCGTTAGTAGGTGGGGGATTCTTAGCGAGTGCACCAGTGTCACCGGAGCCGGGAGCGAGTGGTACTGGAGGTGGCGCATATTGTTACTATAACTATGTCGTCGGCACTTCTGGTATTCCTGCTCTTGCTGCTCAGCAAAGGGCAGCAGGCGCCATGATAATGGTCAACCTTGAGGCAGCTCCAGTTTCTACAACTGGTTATGGAGGGTGTAGGCCCTTTATTGGTGCTACATGGTGTTCTAGTGATAGTAGTCAGTACTACTGCCTATGTAATGTCCAGTAGCTCTCAGTATATTGATATTGGATTGATAGCAGAAAGTAAGAAGGAGACCCTGTATTAAATGGCGTGTTACAGCTGCCTGGATTGACTTTGGGAGTGTTGCACATTGGGTTGAGTGTGTAATTACTGTAGCGTGAAGCATTCTCACGAGTAGTCTTTTTCCGTTTCGTGTGCTAGGATCTCCCCTATATGACTACGACACTACACGCAACAAAACGGACAGAACGAGGAACAAAGGTACGCAAACTGCGCTCACTGGGCAGTATTCCTGCGGTTGTGTATGGTCCAAAGGAGGATGCAGTTTCCATCACCATTGCCGGTAATGAATTTGCCAAGGTCTTTAAAGAAGCGGGGGAGTCGACAGTGATTACGCTTTCTGGACTTGAGGAAGAAATGGACGTGTTGGTACAAGATATTGCGTACGATCCTGTCAGTAGTACGCCACTACATGTCGATTTTTATGCGATTGAGAAGGGAAAGAAAGTGACGGTGAATGTCCCAATTGAGTTTATTGGAGAGGCACCGGCGTTGAAACTTGGTGGTGTTCTCACAAAAGTACTCTACGAACTCGAGATTGAGGCAATGCCCAAAGACCTGCCTCATGAGATCATCGTCGATGTTTCATCGCTGACTGATTTTGATAGTCATATCACGGTTGCTGATGTGGTTGCTCCAGCGGGAGTCACTATCCTAAATGATCCCGAAGAAACGGTGGTGGTTGCCTCAAAAGTTGTTGAAGAGACAGACGCTCCAGCGGAAGCAATTGACATGAGTGCGATCGAGGTTGAGGAAAAGGGAAAGAAAGAAGAGGAAGGAGAAGAAACAGCAGTCTAAGGAACACCGCAAAAATCCCCTACAATTGTAGGGGATTTTTGCGGTGTTCCTGTCCACACATTCGTATATCTCTCTGAAGAGACCCCCATCAAAGATTCCTGCAACATTTGCTATACTGTACTCATACATATCATATATGCGGTTTTCTCTTTTTGTATCTTTTCTGTCTGTGCTCGTAGTGATGTTCTTTCTGAGTACTCCCCTCTACACCTTTGCACAGACAGATTTAACTCCCGAACGTCGAGCAGAACTCCAAAAACAGCTTGCAGATCTCGAAAAAGAAATGGCGCAAACAGATGCAACTATCAGTGGTCTCAAGAGCGAGGGGGAATCATTGAAGCGTGACATTGCTATTCTTGAAAGTGAAATCAAGCGAGCAAAACTCAAAGTCCGTACTGTTGAAGTAAAGATCCAGCAACTATCCAACGGCATTGTGACGCATACCAAGACGATCGGCACACTCTCGCAGAAGATCGAGAAGGAGCAACAATCGCTCGCACAAATTCTGCGTCGGACGAGGGAAATAGACGACTACTCACTGGTTGAGGTGGTGCTTTCAGCAAAAGATCTCTCTTCATTTTTTGGTGACCTTGATTCATTTACCGCGATTAAAGATGCACTTCATGGGTCCTTCATTGAGTTGCATGGTGCACGTGAGCAGACCTCTGGGGAAAAAGTAGCACTTGAAGGTCAGCGTTCCGACCAACAAACGCTTCATTCGGCACTCGTGTCGGCACAGAAGGAAGTGGAGCAAAAGGAGGCAGAAAAAAGGACTCTGCTGAAAGGAACACAGGGACAGGAGGGTATGTATAAGAAGCTCCGATCAACACAAGAGAAGATGGCCGTCGAGATTCGTTCCGCACTCTTTCCGTTGCGGGATGCAGAGGGTATTCCGTTTGGAACGGCGGTTGAGTATGCAAAGAGTGCGTCCCAAAAAACCGGTGTACGCGCCGCCTTTATCCTTGGGATCTTGTCGCAAGAATCAGATCTTGGCAAAAATGTCGGCAATTGCTATGTCACTAATAGTCCAGAGACGGGAGATGGGGTTGGTAAAAATACCGGCACACCATTCTCCGGTGTGATGCATCCGACACGTGATGTACCGGTTTTTTTGCAGATCGCACAAGCACTTGGACGTGATCCAAAGACCACACCGGTGTCCTGTCCACAACCGGGTGGCTATGGTGGTGCGATGGGGCCGACACAGTTTATTCCATCGACATGGCAGATGTACGTACCACGCCTCCAGGGCATGCTCGGAGTCACTGCGACCAATCCATGGAATGCCTCTCACGCGATCGTGGCAACGGGATTGTATCTTTCTGACTCTGGTGCTGTGGGTGGAGATTACAGTGCTGAACACACCGCGGCTGCAAAATATTATGCGGGTGGTAACTGGGCGACCCTTGGACAAGTATACGCAAATAGCGTGATGACAAAGACGGCAAAGTTCCAGAAAGACATGGACTTCTTGTCCGCGAATTAGGGACGGTGGTTTAGCTCCAGAGGGAGACGTCGCTTTTTTCTTTGGTTGTGTCTCGATGAGTATTGCGCACATTGCATAATCCCGTTCTTTTTTGTATAGTATGCCCACTATGAAAACAGACATTCATCCAGAGGGATATCGAATGGTCATTTTCCACGACAATTCAAGTGGTGAGCGCTTTTTGATTGGGTCACTTATTGCTACTAAAGAGAGTGCTACATGGGACGATGGGGTGGAATACCCACTGACCCATGTGGAAGTATCGAGTGCGTCACACCCTTTTTATACGGGTACCGAGAAGGTGATGGATACCGCGGGACGCGTGGAGAAGTTTAAGGCGCGTGCAGGACAGGCAGGACGAAAAAAGAAGGAGTGATCTACCGTATACGTACTACGGAACATCAGGCCACGCAGAAATGTGTGTCTCGATAGTGATTTTGTGGCATACTGGCGGTGTATATGATACAGGGATCGGAAAACGGACATGATGCCATCAATGCGTTTCGGGCGGATCACCGAACGCAGTTTTTGGCGAGCCAGTATGATGCACTCTGTGCACGTGAGGAAGAGCTCATGGACATGGCCACGACGGATGAGAGTATGCGAGAACTAGTGGAAGAGGAACGACAGGAGCTCAATATCCAACGCGACCAGCTTTTTGCGGAGATGTCGCATATCCGTGAATCGTCTAAGGGGGAGGAGGCGAAGGCATATGGGGTGATTCTTGAGGTGCGCGCGGGGGTTGGCGGAGAGGAGGCGGCACTCTTTGCGGAGGAGCTTGCGCTGATGTATACGAAGTATGCGCAACTGTCTGGTTGGAGGGTGAGTGTGGTGGCTGAATCACGGGCGACTCAGGGGGGGTACAAAGAGGCGACCTTTGAGATTATTGGGGCGGGGGCGCATCCTGCATTGCGGTATGAGACTGGTGTGCATCGCGTTCAGCGGATTCCGGTCACTGAAAAAATGGGACGCATTCATACTTCGACCGCATCGGTGGCGATATTGCCGTTACGCGCCAAGCCGACGGTGGAGATCCTTCCGTCTGATATCGAGATTGAGTTTTCTCGTTCGGGGGGTGCAGGCGGGCAGAATGTGAACAAGGTTGAGACGGCAGTACGTCTCGTGCATCGGCCGACGGGTATTGAAGCACGATCACAGTCAGAACGCTCACAACAAAAAAATCGCGAGAAGGCGATGAGTGTACTTCTCGCAAAGCTTGAGCTAGCGCACGATGAAGAGGAGGCAAAACAACACGCGGCAGAACGTCGGAAACAGATCGGTACCGGGGATCGGTCGGAGAAAATCCGTACGTATAATATTCCCCAAAGTCGTATCACTGACCATCGGATCAAGGAATCGTGGCATGATGTGGAGGGTATCCTTGGTGGCATGCTTGATCCTATTGTGATGGCTCTCCAACAGGCAGATACCGCGGTAACTGAGGAAGTTGCGTAAGTGAGTCTGCTGTGGTACCGTTGGGCTACACAGACACCCGTTTTTATTTTTCTAAAGGACGTCGAAGGAAAACATACGTATAGTTATGGCATCAGATCAACAAACAGCACCGGAAACAACATCGCTGATTGAGCGTCTTTTTAAGGCAGGTGCTCACTATGGCTTTTCGAAGTCTCGTCGACACCCCACATCAGCGCCATACTTGTTTGGGAATAAACAGGGAACTGACATTTTTGATCTTGAAAAGACAAGTGTGTTACTTGCGGATGCGAGGGAATATCTTAAAGCGCTTGCCAGTACGGGGAAGACGGTGTTATTCGTTGGTACAAAGGAGGAGATTAAAGGAGTTGCTGAAGTTCGTGCCCGTGGGCTTTCGGTGCCGTTTGTGACCAATAGATGGATCGGTGGCACATTGACTAATTTTTCAGAAATACAGAAACGTCTCGCGCGTCTTGCGATGCTTCGTGGCCAACACGAGTCGGGTGAACTTGAGCGACGATACACGAAGAAGGAACATTTGTTACTGACCCGTGAAATGGATAAACTGGCCTTCCATTTTGGTGGTATCAGCGGCATGGAGCGTATTCCGGGAGTACTCGTAGTGATTGATCCGCGTCATGAAGTGACGGCGGTACGAGAAGCGGTACATATGCATGTACCGGTGATCGCGATCATGAGTTCTGATTGTAGTACACAGCACATTACGAAGCCAGTCTTTGTAAATGATTCCCATCACACGAGTGTCGCCCTCGCCCTTGATGAGTTGGTGGCGGGGTACGCTGAAGGGGCACGCTCGTTTGTACCGCCAGTACCTGTGACGCCGGAGCATCGTGCCTCGCGTGTCGTAGACGGGGCACCTCGTCAGGTACGTTCATAAAAGTTTGTTGGTTACTCGTGTTAGTTTTCTGTGATGGATATATCTTCAGCACAAATCAAAGCATTGCGAGATGAGACAGGAGTCTCTGTGATGCAGTGTAAAAAGGCATTAGAAGAAGCGGGGGGTGATATGGAAAAAGCGCGCGTTATCTTGCGTAAGCGGGGAAGTGAATCGGCATCGAAGAAATCTGATCGCACGCTTGGAGCGGGGACAATTGCGGCATATGTGCATACCACGCACCAAGTTGCGGCATTGGTACAACTATCTTGTGAAACTGATTTTGTCGCAAAAAATGAGGAATTTATTGCACTTGCGCGTGACATTGCTATGCATGTCACCGCACTTGCACCACGCTATATCACTCGTGAGGATATTGCCGAGAGTGATCGGGTGAAAGCAACCGAGGTGTTTCAAAAGGAAGTCGGGGACAAGCCGGCGGAGTTGCAAGCAAAGATTCTTGCGGGAAAACTCGATGCCTATTTCAAAGAGCAGATATTGCTTGAGCAGGCATTTATAAAAGATTCTGAGCATACGATTACCAATCTGATCGAGACGGCGACACAAAAATTCGGTGAACGAATCGTCGTAACCTCGATGAGTCGTCTGTCGGTGAAATAGATATGTTGGTATCTGTGAGCGTCGTGTGTGTCAGTGGTAGTCTCCTCATTGGGTTGATTGCATTGTTTCGTTACGAACATAGGCACGGAGCTCGTGTGTGGGCGAATGTCCGCAGTAGATTTGATGCATTTGTGGAGACTATGAACACCCGTATGCAACATCGCTCACATATCTTTCTGCGCCAGACGGTCCGCCAATCGATACACTACCTCTTTCACCAAGTATTGACGCTCGTGTTGCGTTGCATTCAGTGTATTGAGCAGTGGGTGCATACGATTGCACGTTTCAATAAACGTCGTGCAAATGTGCGTTCGGTGGTTGAGCCCTCGTCCCATTTTTCGGCAATTGCTGAACATAAGCGAAATACAGAACTATCGGAGAGTGAAAAACAACATCGACGTGATCAGGCACTCTCTGGACTCTGAGAGTCTGCTGTGCCGTGATACTGTGAACAACAGGAACGTGTACGCCACCTTAGCTCAGTTGGTGGAGGCACATGCGGAGTATGTGCGGTGTAGTGAATTTTTTATGGTAGGCTTGAACAACAGGAACGTGTACGCCACCTTAGCTCAGTTGGTAGAGCAACGGTTTTGTAAACCGTAGGTCGTCGGTCCGAATCCGACAGGTGGCTCCAGTTTTGTAGAAAAAGATACAGAAGACCCCAGAGTGTAGGTGAAATTTCTCTTAAAAAAGGAAAGGACTTTTTTCTTTGGGGGCTCTGCACTCAGTAGATTCTCTCATACTGGGTCTGTGGAGAAATATGGGCGGATTTCGGACTGGTTTTTTTGGAAATTTGGTGACTATAAAAAAATCCTCCCACATTGATTTATTTGAAATTTTTGTGTAACATCATAGTAGTAAGAAGTTAATAGACACTCCATTATAATAACCAGTATTTAGTTGATTAAATGTCAAACCAAAATTTATGAAACAACATAAAGAAATTGCGGGAAGCCAAAGGGCTTTCACAGGAGAAGTTGACGAGATTGGCTAATATTTCCAACAATACGCTTATTAAAATGGAATCTAGCGAAAACCAGAATCCGACATTGAACACGCTCAAAAAGGTTGCAAAAGCCCTTGATGTGAATGTTGATGATTTAATTAAATAAAGCTATGAGTTACTACACATCAAAAACAAAAGTATTCGTAAGTTTCGATTTTGATCATGACGAGGATTTAAAGCACCTGTTTGTTGGTCAAGCAAAGCACGACGATACTCCGTTTGAAATAAGCGACTTGTCTGTTAAGCAAGCGCTACTTGGTGATTGGAAAGCAAAGGTTAGGCAAAGAATAAGCAACGCACAACAGGTGGTTGTTATTTGTGGTGAATGGACACATACCGCCATGGGCGTAGCCGAGGAAATAAAAATCGCTCAAGAATTGGGAAAGCCATATTTTCTCATTAAGGGCAGAAGTAATAAAAATTGTACTTGGCCAGTAGGAGTAAAACGTGATGACAAAATGTATAAGTGGACTTGGAACAATGTTGGCTTACTCTTGAAAGGTAATAGATAACTCTATGAGCGATTTGTTTTCAAAAAACGAAAGAGATTACGGAGATAACTACAAAGAACATTTATTTGAGCAGTATCAACTTTATGTTGAGAGTATAGAAAAAACAAGCGATAGACGACAGCATGCGAATAATTATTTTATCACTATCAATACTGCGTTAATTTCGCTCATAGGATTATCATTTCAAATTGAGATTTTTGAAAACCTAGTATTTGTAAGATCAATTTTCGCCCTTGTTGGAATTATTGTTTGTGTTGTTTTTTGGTATCTCATTAGGTCGTACAAACAATTAAATACAGGCAAATTTGATGTCGTTCATAAAATTGAGGAACATTTGCCACTGGCTTTATATAAATACGAATGGGAAGTTTTGGGCAAGGGCGAGGATAACAAAAAATACTATCCATTTTCACACATTGAGTTGATTATCCCGTGGGTGTTCGGAATAATCTATGGGTTGCTCGGATTGTATTTTTTGTGCTAAATTTTCATTAGTCGCCGATTTTCCGAAAACTCCAGTCCGAAACCCGTCTGTATTTCTCTCCAAACATCTTCTCCACACGGAGAAATCAGCCGAGGTTTTGCAAAATCCTTTTCCCCAGAAAATAGTGTCCGTACCACCGAGTCCGCAATGGAGAGGCGGGGGGACTGCCTTTGGAATCTGAAGCACATATCTTTGTGCATTTCATTAAAATGGATGTGACCCTTGAGAGTTTGGTCAAAAAAGTCGGTAAGATGGTATCATGACTTTGGTTACCCGGTTCTCGACAGCGAGGGAGAATATGATGATACGTTGCTTTTTGTCTGTTTTGTACAAGAGAGCACACAACTATCAATTTCAAGGGTTCTTTGATAGAGTATGCCTTTCTGTTATAGACTGACTCTGTTACTAATGGAACCACAGCCATATAACCATATTGAGCGACTTCCCTACTCATTACGAGAGGATTTTAAGGTTGGGCGGGCAGAGGAGCTCTCGGGGAGGGACCGTCGTCTGTATCGTTTGCTTGAGATTCTCCCGGGGGCGGCTTCATGGGTGACGCTCATCGGGGTGGTACTTGCTTCCATGTATACGCCTGTTTTTGCGGCATATTTTATTATCGCCTTTTCGCTCTATTGGCTTCTGAAGACGATTTTTCTCTCAGCACACTTACGACATAATTGGCGTCATATGCGACACAATATGACGGTTGATTGGAAAGCGCGGGTTACTCCGCTACCATACACACACCTCTACCACCTCATACTCTTGCCGTTTTATAAAGAACCAGAAGCGGTGCTTGAGGCAACACTGCGGTCGCTCGACGCATGTGATTACGATAACAAAAAAATGATCATCGTCCTGCCGGCAGAAGCACGAGCCGGGGATGAGGCATACATGATCGCCAAACACCTCGAGGAACGGTGGGGAGAGCGGTTTGGGCACTTTTTGGTTACGGTGCATCCCGCAGATATTCCTGGGGAGATGGCTGGAAAGGGATCAAATGCCACATGGGCGCTCGAGGAGGCGCGACGTACGATACTTGATACGTATCATATCCCATATGATGACGTGATCGTCTCTACTTTTGACTGTGATACGGTGATGTACCCCCAGTATTTTAATTGTCTCGTGTGGCATTTTCTTACGGCGCCCGAACCATATAAGACGTCGTTTCAACCGGTGCCAGTGTTCAATAATAATATGTGGGATGCGCCGGCGATCTCTCGCATCACTGCAATGTCGAGTACGTTTTGGGAGATGATTCAGCAGGAGCGACCAGAACGTATGGCGACATTTTCCTCACATTCAGTGAGTTTTCACGCTCTCTATGAGATTGGGTATGGTCAGACCAATATGGTGAGCGAAGATTCTCGTATCTATTGGAACCTCTTTATGGCGCATAACGGGGATTATACGGTGACCCCATTGTCCTACCCGGTCTCTATGGATGCAAATGTGGCACCGACATTTCTGCGGACACTCAAAAATATCTACCTGCAACATCGGCGATGGACGTACGGGGTGGAAAATTTTGTGTACATCCTCTACCATTTTACAAAAAACAAGAACATCCCATTGCGACGTCGTATTCGTGTCGGCCTGACACAGGCGGAGGGCTATTGGTCACTGGTGACAAATCCCATCATGCTTTTTTTGCTCGGCTGGATGCCACTCTTTCTCGGCGGGCGTGCGTTCCATGAGACCGTGCTTTCATATAATTTACCCCATGTTGTACGCAACCTTCTCATTCTGGCTATGTCAGGGCTCATGGTGTCGGCGATGATCTCACTGACACTTCTTCCACAACGTCCAGAAGATAAGAGTCGCCTATTGTATGCTGTTCTTACTCTGCAATGGATATTGGTACCGGTAGCCATGATCTTCTTTAGTGCACTGCCAGGGCTCGACGCACAGACACACCTACTGTTGGGTAAGTATCTTGGATTCTGGGTGACGCCGAAATCTCGCGTGCCCACGTCGGCATCTGCACACGTGTTACCATAATACCGTCAGTATTTGTATGCCACCACAAACACCCACGGTCACCACGCTCTCGCGTCGTCATCGACGCACATATTTCCAGATTCTGCTTCTGGTGTTTGTGATTGTCGTACCCCTATTATTTCTCTATGCTACAGGCTATCGGTTCGATGGTTTGACCGACTTTACCAAGACGGGTGGTATCTATATAGGCGCTGAGCTTTCTAGTGCAGATATGTATATTAATAATGAGCTTGTACAAGAGACGGGAACCTTTCGGCGTGCATTTTATGTTCAAGATTTACTCCCGGGGACCTATGAGGTGAAAGTCTTAATGGACGGATATCATCCATGGTTCAAGACTATTATGGTGTCTGAACACCGCGTAACGGAAGCGCAGGCATTTAATCTGCCGGAGAAGCCACTGTTGGAACTCATTTCCCCAACAGTGCCAAATGACACGAGAAGTGGGACGAGCACAATGGCGCTACCGAATCCCGTGTACGTCAAGATACTCGCTACGTTTGCGACAACGACCGCGACGAGTACCACAACCTCAAAAGTAAAAGCGCGAGCAACAAGTACCACACTACGGACAGCGGTGCCGACGACCTCGGTTGAGATTGCAACAACCACCAAAGAGTTTCGTGGGATGCGGCTCTCTGAGGCGGGGAAGCGGGTCATCGCCACGTGGACGCGCGATAGTGAGAGTGCACCCTTTTATGTTTGTCCTCAGGATACTACCTGCGTGCCATCGATTAGTGTAAACACACAAGGTGAACAGCCTGCCTCATTTGATTTTTTCCCAGGGACGATGGATCTTGTGATTGTGACCCTAAAGGACGGCATCTATGTTACCGAACTAGATAATCAATCGGGTCAAAATATTCAGTCGCTCTTTCTTGCAACCGGCGCCAATTTCCGTATTGTGGACGGGAGCATCTATATTAAGGTGGGGGCGACCCTCTACCAGGTTCAAATCTAGACAGGGTTTGGTATGATACAGTCTATGGCACAAGAGACACCACAGGGACACTTGCATCCACTGACACATGTCATTAGAGACATAGAGGTTATTTTTTCTGAACTCGGTTTTTCTGTGGTTTCTGGTCCAGAACTTGAAACTGAGCGGTATAATTTTGATTCACTTAATATGCCAAGCGATCATTCTTCTCGCGACATGCAAGATACGTTCTGGCTCAAACAACAGAATGAAAAGGGAGAACGTTTGTTACTCCGAACTCAAACATCTTCAGTCCAGATTCGTGCAATGGAACAGCTAAAACCACCGTTACGAGTTGTAGTAGCGGGTGGACGTGTGTTTCGTAACGAGGCGACTGACGCCACGCACGAGGCACAGTTTTACCAACAGGAGGGATTGTATATTGACCGCAATGTCAGTTTGGCCCAACTGAAGGGAACTCTCGCATATTTTTGTAAAAGATTTTTTGGGGAGGAGGCGGAGGAGATTCGTTTTAGACCGAGCTATTTTCCATTTGTTGAGCCAGCATTGGAGGTTGATATGCGTTATAAGGGCAAATGGCTTGAGATTGCGGGTGCGGGTCTTGTACATCCGAACGTGTTACGGAATGTTGGTATTGATCCGGAGACATGGCAAGGACTTGCCTTTTCTTTTGGTATTGACCGACTTGCTATGTTACGGTACGGGATTGATGATATTCGCCTATTTTATAATGGTGATCTGCGTCTCGTCCAACAATTTTAAAATTTGTATTTCTCTATGCTTGTTTCATATAAGTGGTTACAGACATACTTTGCGTCACCCTTACCTGCGCCAGAAATACTTGGAGAATTGTTGACCATGCGCGCATTTGAGGTTGACGGTATGACATCAGTAGGTACTGATACAGTGTTTGATATAAAAATCTTACCAGATCGTGCGCATTATTGTCTTTCTCATCGTGGTATTGCGGGTGAAATTTCTGCTATTCTTGATTTATCACGTACGATTCCTGAACAAAGTGCATACGTAGTTACTGATGCAGTCGATCAACCGGTGGTTCAGGTGCTTGATGAGGAATGCGGACGATATACTGCGCGACGTATCACCGGGGTGGTGGTGGCACATTCTCCGCAGTGGCTTGTTGATCGACTTTCTGTATTGGGACAACGCTCAATCAATATTATCGTTGATGCGACAAACTTCGTGATGCTGGATATGGGTCAGCCACTTCATGCGTTTGACGCCGACAAGTTGGTCGGTGGTATTACGGTACGGCAGGCACGGAATGGTGAGCGTATCACTACACTTGATGGGAAGGACGTGGCGCTGAATCCTTCGGTATTACTCATTGCTGATGATGAGGGTCCGTTAGCGATTGCGGGAATCAAGGGCGGTACTCGTGCACAGGTAGATGAACATACCAAAAATATCATCTTGGAATCTGCATACTTTAAGCCGAGTTCGACTCGCAAGACGTCAATGACGTTACAGATTCGCACCGATGCATCGAAGCGTTTTGAAAATGATATCACACCGGAATATACTCCGATTGCGATGGAGGAAGTGACGGCTCTTATACTCGCCAACTCTCCGTCCGCGCATCCGAGTACCGTGCTCGATATCTATCCGAATCCAGTACAGCAAACAAGTTTGTCGGTGAGTCTTTCTACGGTCAATACGCGTCTTGGAGTGGAAGTGCCCCGAGAGGATGCTGTCGCGATATTACGACGCCTCTGTATTGGCGTGGAAGGGACGGATGACCTCTTACGTCTTATTATTCCATTTGAACGTCTCGATCTTTCTATTCCCGAAGATATTGTTGAAGAAATCGGGCGTCTCTATGGGTATGAGAAATTAGAAGACCAACTACCCTCCACAGGCGTGTTACCGGTGGTAGACAAGAGGAACTATTACCGAGAGAAGATTCGGGATATTCTACACGATCTGGGGTTTTCCGAGGTGTATCTCTACTCACTTGCTCCAGAGGGTAACTATGAAATAGAGCTTCCGCTCTCCGAGGAAAAAAAGTTCCTGCGGACAGAACTTCGCAGTGGGCTTGGGCAGGCTCTTTTATTCAATACTCGCAATGCCCCACTTCTCGGTCTCACACAAATCAAGTTATTTGAGTTCGGAAACGTGTTCTCTGAAATTGGAGAGAGTTGCCAACTTGTGATTGGTGCTGAAGATGCGCCGGGGCACAAGGGTGTTACGGCTATCAAAGCAGTCGAACAAGCTCTTGAAGAATTGCGTAGATGTTTTGATAAACCTATCCTTGTGGAAAGTTTGGATAGAAAAGTACCTGAGATCGAATTTTCTTTTGATGACTATATTTCTTCACTGCCCGAGCCACTGCAAGAATCAGTGCGGTATGACATCAACCGAACTGCTCATTTTCAGAAGTTCTCCCCTTACCCCTTCATTGCGCGCGATATTGCGATGTGGGTCGGGGCGGAGACTACTATCCTCGATATTGAGTCGGTCTTACGAGAGCAGGCAGGTGAGCTATTGGTTCGTCTCACCAAGTTTGATGAGTATAAAAAAGATACTCGCATCTCCTATGCCTTCCGCCTGGTCTTTCAGTCATTCGATCGGACGCTGACGAACGAGGAAGTCGCGGTGATACTGGAGCAGGTGACTGAGAGTGTTGTCGCGCGTGGTTGGGAGGTACGATAAGTCATTTGATACCCGTTGATCACTCGGAGAGTATGTATTTGTAGAGCAGAGAAATACAAGACAAATGGCTGTTTTTCTGCTATACTGCGTCTAATAAAATGGCTGGAAAAGCGTCTGACAAACCGGTGAAAAAGAGCTCGTATAGTGCGATGGATATTACGGTACTTGAGGGGCTCGATCCCGTCCGTAAGCGTCCAGGCATGTACATCGGCACCACGGGTCCCGATGGACTACACCATCTGATCTGGGAGGTGTTTGACAACTCGCGTGACGAAGCGATGGGCGGGTTTGCCGATCGGGTGGAGGTGGTACTTCTCCCCGGCAATCGTGTACGCGTGGTCGACAATGGTCGCGGTATTCCCGTTGATATGCATAAGCAGACGAAAGTCTCCGCACTTGAGACGATCATGACGACACTTCATGCGGGCGGTAAATTTGGTGGTGACGGTTACAAAGTCTCAGGGGGGCTCCATGGTGTGGGTGTCTCGGTTGTCAACGCGCTCTCAACGAATGTGCGCGCGGATGTGTATCGCGACGGTGGACATTTTGTGCAGGAGTATGTTATCGGGAAGCCAAAGGCAAAGGTGAAGAAAGTTTCTAGCTCACCACTTGTGGGGACGGTGATTACCTTTGAGCCCGATATCTCTATTTTTAAGGAGATTTCGTTTGAGTGGAATCGCATTGTTGCGCACCTGCGTCAGCAAGCGTATTTGGTACGGGGTATGCATCTGTCGGTGATTGATGCACGAGAAGCGGTGGTACCAGACCTCGCGGATGTATTTTATTTTGCGGACGCGAACGTTGAAGCGCCATCACAGACATTTTATTTTGAAGGGGGACTCCGTTCACTCGTGGCATTTCATAATCAGTATCAAAAGCCAGTACACAAGAACATTTTTTATGTGGAAAAGGAGGATGTCGATGCGGCGGTGTTGTCAGTTGAAGTTTCCCTTCAGTACACCGATGATATTTCTTCGCGCATCACGGCCTTTGCAAACAACATCTATAATGCTGAACACGGCACACACGTAACAGGATTTAAGACAGCGCTCACACGAACGCTCAACACGTATGCACGTGCAAATAATTTTATCAAAGAAAAAGAGGATTCGTTCACCGGTGAGGATGTGCTCGAAGGCATCACGGTCGTCATTTCAGTAAAAATGCCGGAGATTCAGTTTGAAGGGCAGACCAAGAGTAAGCTGGGTTCGGTGGAGGCACGTAGCGCAGTTGAGACTGTGTTTGGTGAAGCGTTCGCAATGTTTCTTGAAGAGAATCCAGATGACGCGAAGGCCATTGTGGGTAAGGTTGCACTCGCTGTTAAGGCGCGCAAAGCGGCGAAGGCCGCGAAGGACAGCGTGCTTCGCAAGGGGGCGCTTGAGGGAATGACGCTTCCAGGGAAGCTTGCGGATTGTCAGACCAAGAGTGCAGAGGAATCCGAGATCTTTATTGTTGAGGGCGATAGTGCTGGGGGTTCAGCAAAGATGGGACGAGATCGACGGACACAGGCGATATTGCCACTGCGAGGCAAAATCCTCAATGTCGAGCGTGCCCGTATTGATAAGATGCTCGAATCCGAACAGATTAAAAATTTGGTTATTGCGATGGGCACGGCGATTGGTGACGTGTTTGATCTTTCAAAACTTCGATACCATAAAATTATTATTGCAACTGATGCGGATGTGGATGGGGCACACATTCGGACGTTGTTACTGACCTTATTCTATCGGTATTTCCGTCCCATCATCGATGCGGGATATCTCTATATTGCACAACCACCGCTCTATAAAATTCAAAGAGGAAAATCAATTGTCTACGCCTACACAGACGCAGAAAAAGCATCGATCGTGGGTGTCGGCGATGGTGTGCCAGATGTCACTGAGAGTGGTGGAGAAGTATCCCCAGAAGAGGGCGAAGAAATCGAAGAAGAAGTAGGAGAGACAACAAAACAGACTCAGAAATTTCGTATTCAGCGGTACAAAGGTCTTGGTGAAATGAATGCTGAGGAGCTCTGGGAGACGACCATGAATCCA
>CAZTKT010000007.1:0-27653 GCA_964614265.1 uncultured Candidatus Saccharibacteria bacterium
TGAGATGAGCTGGTTCATCACGACCTATTTCGAGGTCCGTGGTATCCGACTCTTCGAAGGCATCTACGTTCGGACGTCCAGTCTCGGCTCGGGCGGTAGCCGCGTCGACGTCGGCAACTTCGGTGCCGGGGGTCTCGGCGTCGACTACTGGAGCGACGACCTCCGCGGTGACAGGCTCGGCTTGTCGGCTGCCAGGAAGTGATTCTTGATCCCTTGAGGGCTTGTCCCTCTTGAATACTTGAGCCTCCGCGAAATTTTTTTCGACCTTGTGAATAACTTGGACGAAAAGAGTTTGCCGGAGGCTCTTTCTTTTTTCATGCGAACGAAATGTACAAGATGCGCTTCCGTTTGCCAAGAAAGAAATACACACCAGGTGTATCGGGTAATTTCAGTTTTTGTAGGTCTTGACTTTGCATTGCATATATGCTTTGATGTTTTTCGTTGTTCAGAACGATGTCTTTCAAAGAGGGGTGTCGCGTGCAGATAAGCTTAGTAATCCCAATGGACGATATCCTCTTGCTGTGCGTACGCGCACTGGAAGATGCTCTCAGACTCACGCTTCGTGCCACGTCTTCTTGTATAATTAAAGATGGGAGTTATGCGCAAGGGACTTTTACAGGTACGTACAAAATGGAGTTTATTTTCGACCCCAGAAGTGAGAATTGGAAAAAGTTAGTCGAGGCGTCACTACCACCCCACGTGGTTGACGTAGAAAATTGCAGACTCACCCTCGGGGTACCGTCGCAACTGTTGCAAGTGGTGGATGATCTGCCTGGCACGCTGGTTCTCACACTCCCTCCTGACCTAGAGGCGGTGGTGACGATATTACAGGAAAAGTAGGGTAGATAGAAAGACGTCCGAAGACGAGACCGCTCCACCAAGAGCGGTCTCATTATTTTAGTACTTTTTTGAGATACTTCCCCGTATACGAATGCTGGCTCTTTGCGACTTCCTCGGGCGTTCCTTTAGCGACGATTTCTCCACCGCGCAGGCCGCCTTCGGGGCCGATATCGATCACGTAATCAGCAGACTTAACGAAATCGAGATTGTGCTCGATCACCATCACCGTGTTGCCTCGATTGACGAGCTCCTGCAATATCTCGATCAACTTTTTTACATCTTCGTAATGCAACCCAATAGTTGGTTCATCGAGGAGATACATGGTCTTTTCGGTATGGCGGCGATATAGCTCAGCGGAAATCTTCACCCGCTGTGCTTCCCCACCAGAGAGTGTTGTCGCGCTCTGCCCCAGCTCGAGATACCCGAGACCAACTTCCGCAAGTGATTCGAGACGATCGGACACGGCAGGAATATCCTTAAAAAAGGTCATCGCCTCTTCAATGGTCATATGCAAGACCTCATGGATATTTTTGCCTTTGTACCGTATCTCAAGTGTTTCTTTAGTAAATCGCTTCCCATCACAGACATCACAGAGGACAAACACCGTCGGCAAAAAATGCATTTCAACCGCGATCATGCCATTACCTTGACAGGCCTCACAACGACCGCCTTTCACATTGAAGGAGAAACGCCCGGGCTTCCAACCGCGTGCACGAGATTCTGTTGCCGCGGCAAAGAGATCGCGGATGTGCGTGAATGCACCAGTGTATGTGACAGGGTTTGAGCGTGGCGTGCGACCGATCGGTGACTGATCGATGAGTACCGTGCGTCCGAGATACTCACTTCCACTAAAGGATGCGGCGTTATATGTCTGTGGAGTGCGGTATTTTCGTTCAAGACGTGAGCGCAGATTGCGGTGGAGGATTTCATACATAAAGGTGGATTTGCCCGAACCAGAAACACCAGTGAGCGCGATGAGTCTCCCGAGCGGAATATCAACGTGCATGTTTTTAATATTGAATGCCTTGCCCCCACGGATTTTGATGGAACCCTTCTCTCCTTCTCGACGCTTCTCTGGGACCGGTATGACGCGATCGCCACGCAAGTAGTCGAGTGTTATTGAACCAGAGGTATTCTTTTTTGCAGAAATAAGGTCATCGAGATATCCGTCAACCACGATATGGCCCCCATGCACACCAGCGCCAGGGCCGATGTCGACGAGATAATCGGAGGCGAGAACAGTGTCTTCATCATGTTCAACGACAAGAATGGTGTTGCCGAGATCGCGGAGATTGGTCAGCGTCTTAATGAGGCGCTCATTATCACGCTGATGGAGACCGATCGTGGGTTCATCGAGCACATAGAGCGCTCCAACGAGTCCCGAACCAAGCTGGGACGCGAGTCGAATGCGTTGCGCCTCACCACCGGAGAGCGTACTCGCGCGACGATTAAGCGTGAGGTACTCGATCCCAACATCGAGCATAAATTGGAGACGATCAATAATCTCGCGCAGTGCCGGCCACGCAATCTCTTGCTGTTGTTTCGATAATTCGATGTTGCCAATAAAATCGTACGCATCTTTGATCGTCATCGAGGTGAAATCAACAATATTGTGTCCCAAAGGATTTTTGGTATCACTACTTTTGAGATACACCCGCAGAGCCTCCGGACGCAGTCGTGCACCCTTACAGGTTGGGCACGTATCACTTTGGAAAATACCTACGGTGCCAAGCCCGTTACACTCCGGACACGCACCATACGGAGAATTAAACGAAAAGAGACGGGGCTCAACTTCGGGAAATGATGACCCGTCGGTCGGACAAATAAATTTCGCCGAAAGAATACGCTCACTCCCATCCGGACTTTCGATCTTGATGAGCCCAGCAGACTCCTGAAGTGCATGCTCGACTGCTTCAGAAAGTCGCTCGTGCGCTCCTTTTGGATCATTACCAAATTCACTGACATAGATCTCGTCAACGAGCACATCAATGTCATGCCGTTTTGTTTTTGTGAGAGTGATACGCTCACGCAATTGCTTCAGCTCACCATCAATCTTAACAGTCTCATATCCTTTCCCGAGCAAATCATAGAGAAGCTGATAGTACTCGCCTTTCCGGCCTACAATGAGTGGTGCAAAGATCCGCACCTTCTCGGATGAGAGCGTGACACCCATCACCTGTGTCGGTACTTTTTTATTTTTTTCTGTTTTCAGCTCAGTAGCCTCGATTGACTTGAGAATGAGACGTAAGATTTCATCTTGGGACAATTTTTGAATGGGCACATCGTCATTGAGACAGTACGGCTGACCGACACGCGCATAGAGAATGCGGAGATAGTCGTATATTTCAGTAATAGTCGCAACCGTCGAACGAGGATTGCGCGACGCAGATTTTTGGTCAATTGAGATCGCTGGTGAGAGTCCACTGATCTCGTCAACATCAGGCTTTTGCATCTGCCGAAGAAATTGACGCGCATACGTCGAAAGCGACTCGACATAGCGTCGCTGACCTTCCGCAAAGATCGTGTCAAATGCCAGTGATGATTTACCCGAACCAGAGAGACCGGTAAAGGCAATCATCGTGTTGCGTGGGATCGATAGGGACACATTTTTAAGATTGTGTGTCCGCGCACCCCTGATGACAATTTCTTCTTGTGTTTTCTTATGTACGTGTTTCTTTTCAGCCATATATTCAGACCCCATGCAACAACAGCGTATGGGGGTGTAACGGGTAGAGTATAGCAAAAAGTGGCAGTCATTTCCATATGCACGCTACCAACTTACTAAGTTGCGAAAGTCATGTACAATATGTGCAATAAATTAAATATAGATTCTTATGAAAGAAACTTTATTACAGGTGTTGCTTTTCCTTGCGTTTGTTGCAATTCTGATCGCACCACAGTCCGGACCGATCGGAAATATGATCGACTGGATCTACATTATTTTGTTTGTCGTTCTGGTCGGCATGTATATTGCGTTAAAACTGACAAAATATAAGAGGAAGAAGATGCCGTTTCTCGAAACCCCCCTTAGTATTGGTATCAGTAGTATTGGTATCAGTACTAAGACCAGCGCACGCACATATTTCGTTCTCACTACTCTCGTGTTTCTCGCTATTGGCAGCTTACATGTGTTGCGTATAGTGAATGGTTGGGAGGTAATTGTCTCCGGTTGGTCAGTACCCATGGAGTTCTCCTATGCCGCAGTTGTTATTAGCATTGATTTCGTCTGGACGGGATTCTGTCTCTTGAAAAAGCCTTCCGCGTAGCAGAGTACCATTTTTTTACTTCCCAAGCGCTCGTATCTCATCCCGCACAATCGCCGCCGTTTCAAAGTCGAGAAGTTTGACCGCTTCGTTCATCTGGCGAGTCTTTTCCTTAATAAGTTTCTTTGGATTCTGTTTATAGAGCTCTCGATCAATCACAAGAAGTGTGCCGACGGTTTCTTCGTGCACACTGCGGAGCTGATCCGTAATGTCTTTTATCTCTTTATGGATAGTCTGTGGTGTAATGCCGTGCTCCGTATTGTACGCGACCTGTCGCTCTCGACGACGATTGGTTTCCCCTATTGCCTTTTCGAGTGAACCGGTCATCTCATCGGCATAGAGAATAACGCGTCCATTAACGTTTCGTGCGGCGCGACCGATGGTCTGGATAAGCGATGTCTCCGAACGAAGAAACCCTTCTTTATCAGCATCGAGAATCGCGACCAACTCAACCTCGGGGAGATCGAGCCCTTCTCGGAGCAGGTTGACACCGACGAGACAATCAAAGGTGCCCCTACGAAACTCAGTCAAGATCGTAATCCGATCAAGCGTCTTGATATCGCTGTGAATATATTCGGCTTTGACCTGTTGTTCTTTGAGAAATTCAGAGAGATCTTCCGCCATCTTCTTGGTAAGCGTGGTCACGAGTACCCGTCCGCCCCCTTTCACCACCCGCTCTGTTTCAGCGATAAAGTCTCGTACTTGCCCGGGATAGCCAGTAGTATTCTTGTTTTTTGACGCTCCATCAACAGGCGTCGTCGGTGGCGCATCACTAACAATCGGTCGCACGATTATTTTCGGATCAATGAGACCTGTTGGGCGAATAATCTGCTCGACAACCTGCGTGCTCTCTTTGTACTCATAGGTGCCCGGCGTCGCCGAGGTATAGATCGTCGCACCAACACGTGCCTGAAACTCTTCAAAGGTCAGTGGGCGATTGTCCACCGCGCTCGGCAGACGAAATCCATGTTCGACAAGTGTCTTTTTACGTGACCGATCGCCAGCATACATTCCACCAAGCTGTGGAATAGTCACATGCGATTCATCAATGATGGTGAGAAAATCAGGTGTACCATCAGGTTTGTGAGGAAAATACGAAAGTAATGTGTAGGGTGCTTCCCCGGGCTTTCGGCCATCAAAATGTCGTGAATAATTTTCGATGCCGTTGCAATAACCAATCTCGCGAATCAGTGCAAGATCATGTTGCGTGCGCCGTTTGATGCGCTCCGCCTCAAGAATCTTCCCTTCTTTATCAAATCGCGCAAGCTGTTCCTTCAATTCAAGAGCGATATCCTCAATAGCGCGCTTGCGTTCACCTTCTGGTGTCACAAAATGCTTCGCAGGAAAGAGAAAAAATGTCGGCACATCACCGATGATCGCACGTGTGACCGCGTCGATACGCACAATCGCGTTCACACTGTCACCACCAAAAGAAAGTCGATAGATCATGCGTTCGTTGGTCGGCATGATTTCTATCGTGTTGCCAATCGCCCGAAAATGCCCAGGGGCAAGGTCGGCGTTTGTCCGTTCAAAATAGAGAGAGACGAGTGCGCGGATCATGTCATGACGCGACAGTGCCATTCCCACTTCGATACGCTTATGCACTTTTTCATATTCAACTGGTGAACCCAGTCCATAGATACACGAAACCGACGCAACCACGATGACGTCCTTTCGCGACAACAACGCCTGTGTAGATGCATGACGAAGCCGATCGATCTCCTCATTGATCTGTGCCTCTTTTTCGATATAAGTATCCGACACCGGCATGTACGCCTCTGGCTGATAGTAGTCGTAGTATGAAACGAAGTAATGTACCGCGTTGTCGGGGAAAAAGTCCGCATATTCTTGCGCAAGCTGTGCCGCGAGGGTTTTGTTGTGCGCAATCACCAGCGTTGGTTTCCCTATTTGGGCGATCACATTTGCCGCAGTAAACGTCTTGCCCGAGCCGGTAACCCCAAGAAGCGTCTGATGGCGATCCCCACGATGCACGCCTTTAAGCAAGGCTTCAATTGCCTTTGGCTGGTCCCCCGCAGGGGTGTAGTGGGTTGAAAGGGTGAAGGTGGACATATCTCTAGCATGCCATTAAAAGGCAAGGTGTGCCATTACAGCAGTATCATCGCAAATCTAGATTGAGTATTGTCACAAACTCAGAATTTTGTTGATACAGTTTATGTTTCTGTTGAAGTTCTGGTATGTCACCAGAGACATCACTTTCATCTTTCACTATTACGTCTTTTGAATTTTTGCAATCACGTAAGATGCCTTTGAGAGCTATCCAATACGATGCTTGTATATCTGCATCAGAAACATGTCTACAATACTGGCATATATAGATTGCACTATCTCCACGTCTTATACCCCACACACTTTTTCCAGCTCTATCCTCTCTCAAGACTTTATCAGCATGATAGGGTTTTGATTGAGGTAATTTTTTAAAATCGGCAATCGATGGCCGTGATGCTTTTAAGAGTTGTCTCCGCTTTTCTTTATTTTTTTCCGCGTTATAAGGTGATTTTCCACAATGAGTACACAGGTAGCTAGTGGCGTAGGCGCTCACCTGTTTTCCAAACTGTTTTGCTTTGATCCCCCATATCAGATCAGCTTCATGAGAACCAGCATCATCAGTATGTGTACGACCAATATCAGCCTTCTTGACGGAGTTATAGATGACTTTTACACGATTCCCCCCCGTCTCAAAGTTTGAAATTTCTCTTTCATATACAGGTATTGCATCATATCGCATCGCAATGTCGTGCACTTGGTTACGAAGCGATGTATAGGCATTTTGGCGCAACCGCTCCAATTTTGTACTTGGTACACCAAAAGTACCAAACGATTGGCGTGTTTTAAGTTTCTGTACAAATTCGCGCACCTTATGTGTAAGTGGCTCGTATAAAAATCCACGCGCAATAATTTGCACCAGATGTGTGTTTTTTGAGTCGCTTTCAATAATAGTCCATGCGAGACCATATTCCCCGACATCAATACCCATATAGCGGGTACGATCCCCTAGCAAGTGTTTTGCTGGCTGTGGTGTGAGACGAAATGGAATAGATATAAACAGACGCGGCTCATTTTTTGTAAATGAGACCTTGTCGGTGTCCATATCCCACCGTACGTGTACCAATCGCTCAACAATAAATGATGGCTCACCCATAGCAAGTTTTGTTCTTTGTTTATGCCACCATGAATTCTCTGCACCTACGGTCTTATCTAGAAACTGCAGGTGGTATTTTGATGTCCGTATATCGAGTAGGTGTTGTGATGCAATGTGCATATTGCGAAATGCAGTTTTGTGTCCGAAATCTTTACCCTGTTTGCACTGTATTTGTAAGATACCTGTATCTGCTTGTACTTGTGGTTTTTCTAACGCAATATGCCACTGCCTTGTCCCTTGTTGTGTAACACATAAAGGAAACCGTTTTTCTGAGCCGAGCGTCTGTATCGTGTATCGTTCTACGTATTCTGCTCGGCTCATTTTTGATACAGCTCCACGCATTTCGGCAAGTATACTCGTCTGTAAAAACCGCCCAAGCATTATACCGGAGAGTGTGGCTGGGTTATCAGCTAATGATAGAAACGCGTGAGCTGACTCAAAAAGTTCTTTATTGAGGAGGCTTTTATCAATTGGTACGTTGGTATCATGGTGGAGTGCGACCTTAATACTAAGACGTATTTTTTCCATCTCACATGCATCAAGAAGTTCACCGAAATCGCCGCTTCGAATAAGATTGTCCCACCGCGGTTTAAGCGTATCAACAAGCTCTTGTAATACGATCAATGCATTTTTTTCATCTATATCAAGTGTGAGTATTTCCCGTTGGTGGCGCGCCTGTTTTGCTTTCCAGAATACGTAGTCGCCAGATTTATCTTTATATGCTCGTTTCTTTGCGTTGTAGACAAAGAGACCAAATATATCAAATGTGCTGCCGTTTTGTTGCACTGCGGTTCGTTTTGCAAAAATACCCTCAATGATGTGTCGAAAGCGTGTTGAATTTAGGCGGTAATACATTCCACGAAGGGTTTCAAACTTTTGGAGTGTGAATGTTTTCAACTCCGTATCATTAGAGAAACGTGTGGATATTGTGGCATGAGTGAGCGCTTCATCACATACACTAATAAATGAATCGGCTTGCTTGAGTTCTGTGACGGCGCTGACAAATTTTGCATAGACAGTTCGCTTAGTATCCCCCAAGAAGTTTGGAACAAGGCGCACGATATCAAATAACGGCGCATATTTTAAGTGTGCACGATGTCCTTTCTCCCATACGTCGTGTTCTTTTTTCCCAATACTATCGTCCTCAGGTTCGGAATAAATATTTTGGTATGCGGTATTAAGTTCAGTGCGCAAATCAGCAAGTAGACGACGATATAATTCAAGATTTGTGTCATCAATCATTGTTTTCTGCATTCCTCTAAGAATGTCGGCACACTGTTTCGCAAGTGCCTGTACTTGTTCATCAAGCGAAGAATCTGTTAGTACTGCCTGTAGTTCTTGTAGATGATTACGCTTCAGCACTTTTCTGGTATCTTTTTTTGTTTCCTCTACGGGACACTCTTGCATCTCTCCAAATAACTCTTCTCGCAAAACAATTTCTTGTCGTTTTGTATTTGAAACCCATGATTCAATTTTTCCGCCAAACGCCGAACGATACTCATGCCATCCTTTTTCCAAATGTGGTTTTGATAATTTTTTTGCCGCTTGTACAAGATATTCTATGCGTTCATCTAGCTCCTCGGTATGAGTAGCCCAGTAGGGCGAGTTGGAAATTATCTGATGTCGGATGACCCCACCACCGTCTCGCATATCAGCTATCGCCTTGTTGAAATAATTACTGAATGCCCCATGATTATTATACAGGCCAAGGATTTTCTTGATCTGGATATCTGGTTTTTCTTTTGTATATGGCATCTCTGGCGCTCGCAGATATGTTTGATATGTCGCCAGTAGTTCCTTTGGCGGTGTTGCCAGTTGCATTTGTATAGTTGGTGCAAAAAAGAAAGTAAAATCAAACTCAACCTTTGGTCTAGGGTCAAAACCAAGAAAGGCTTGTATACGTTCGTCTTTTTTCTTCTCAAGTACCCATTTTGAAAATTGTCTTGCGTACTTTTCTACTTTTGGATTTCTCTCTTTTCTGAAATGAGGGAAGAGCTTATTGGTAAGCTTCTGTGTTATCTGTACCCTTGTATTGTCTTTTGGTTTTTGTATTGAAATACAGAATTCATAAAACGCATCATGGTCAACTAATTGGTACAATTGGGGGTCTTTTTTTTGAAGCTTAGCGAGTATCGATTTTTCCGGTGATTCATCACCACGTAAACGTAATATTATTTTAGCTATCTCTGATTCCTTGTGTGCAAATATAACACCCATACGTAAACTATCTAGCCAAAAATCTGCGAGAGAATAATGCGTTTCACCTTCATCATTATTTTTTGCCCAGTCAGACAGATTCAGGAGACCGACCAGATTACGATAGTCGTTTTGTATGTTTTCAGCAAATGTCGTAAGGCTCTTGCTGTGTCTGTCAGATACAAGAGGAAATTTAAAACTTCGCATCCCAGATTTTCCCGTATATGTCAGGCGTTTTGTATGGAGTTTGTATCCCGTGCGAGCGCGGCGGGACATGGTCTTCCAGTGGTTTTTTGGGGAATGTGACATATTTACTCTGTGACAGCCAAAATAAAGAGGCAAGAAGAACGGTTGGGAAGGCGAGTTGCTTGAACTAAGTCAATGCAACGGAAGACCGTTTGTTGATGTGAGTTTGTAGGGGAGGCGGTGTAATTTGAGAGAGAAAGTAAGGACATGCCTTCTCCTCTCACAATTTCGGAG
Organism: uncultured Candidatus Saccharibacteria bacterium; assembly: GCA_964614265.1. Classification (GTDB taxonomy): domain Bacteria; phylum Patescibacteriota; class Minisyncoccia; order Phycocordibacterales; family UBA918; genus JACQKD01. The sequence goes on from CAZTKT010000007.1 coordinate 9,940, forward strand.
GCAGGACCTGCAGCTGCTGCCTTCTCCTCTCACAATTTCGGAGAACCGTGCGCTCTCGGCAGCCTTCTCCTCTCACAATTTCGGAGGCGGTCCCATAACAATATGCCTTCTCCTCTCACAATTTCGGAGGCGGGTATCGATCGAGTTGCCTTCTCCTCTCACAATTTCGGAGCTCCTCTACAGTAACTTGCCTTCTCCTCTCACAATTTCGGAGATCTCTACCAGAGAATCTGCCTTCTCCTCTCACAATTTCGGAGATGGTACACATAGGGTATGCCTTCTCCTCTCACAATTTCGGAGTTGAAAGCCCGTATTTATGCCTTCTCCTCTCACAATTTCGGAGGAAAAACAAATCCGGATAGCCTTCTCCTCTCACAATTTCGGAGGCATTTTGTATCAGGTATGCCTTCTCCTCTCACAATTTCGGAGCCTACAACCAATCTAATAAGCCTTCTCCTCTCACAATTTCGGAGAGGTTCTCTCCTTTCTCTTTATTTTGCTTGCCAAAGTACAAAAAATAGGTGTAGGATCATCTCAGTAATGTGGGCATTTCCAGGGTAATAATACTTCAACACATGAAAAGAAGCAAGAACAGGAGACTGCCATTATGGCTTCCATATACCAGCTCAATTAGTATCAAGAAAACTAACGTTTTTTTCTCCTATAAGGGTGGGGAGTATAGTAGCGATATAAAACACATTCACTCAATAATGTTTTATGGTGCCGTATGTGATATCCCCGAGTCTTTTTTGCAATTATGTGTGAGAAATAGTGTGCCACTGATCATCCATCGTCGCAACATGTCAGATGCGATCTGGATTACCCCAAGCGTGCGGACGACAACAAAAGAGGATGTGTTAGAAAAACAGATTTTAGCGCGTGTGAATAAAAAGAAGACGGTCCATATTGTGAAAAGACTTCTCAACGCGAAGTTTCAAAGTATGCGGTGGTTGGTTGCACCTCCTCCTGGGTTCTCCGCCCATCAAACTGTTGTAGGTATGCGAACAATAGAGGCATACCATGCGCGTGCGTATTGGCAAAAGTATTTTGGACTACTTAAGGCATCTCAATATAGTCGTCGTGGTGGGACAAATCCAATCAAGTCTACGCTTGATGCGGTGTCAAAACTGATACACGGTGTCATTCTGCGTTATATCCTATACCATCGAATGAGCCCCTATCATGCATTCTTACATATCCCAACTGATTATCCATCTCTCACCTACGATCTTATGGAGCCATATCGCGGATATGTAGATAAGGTAGTTTTTGATACTATACGCTATGCACTAGAAACTGGATGTGAGCCGAAAGAATATGTAGCTCGTTCTATCGTTGCTGTTGAGGATTTATTAAATGAGGTGGTATATACACATCCTACGCGGCAGCTGGTGACATTCCAGGAATTACTTCACGGGTCAGTGCTCGCCCTCCGTGCATACCTTCAAAAAGAAGCTACGCGTTTTATACTGCCGATACCATCAAAGCCAAATGGTGGTCGACCGGTACATGCGGGGTATCGTCTATATGGTCGTTCTGCGGGACCGACTGATTTTTGGGAGATTGCAGAAAATGTGGCAAATAAACATGAACGACGGATGAAGAACATGTAGATGATCAAGAGTTTAAATCTACTCATGGGAGAAAATTATAGCACAGTCATTAATTTGTACTGGCAGTTTTTTGTTACATACGTTCACCAACATCTGGCTCTCCTCTCAATGAGGAGACATGCACCAATCCAACAAGTTTAGAGACACGCAAGGATTCCTCTGTCCATATGAGCGTACCATATACTGGATGCATATGCGGAATCAGAACGGAAAGTGAAGATAGTAACATTCTGGAGGGAGCATGCAGAGAAGACAACAACAATCGACACAACAGTCGGTTTTTTTGTTTAGCGCGACACCATATCAAGCATCACCGCCAGTCCCGGAGAATGCGGCTTGGGCAACGCGGACAATGGTGCCCAACGTGATTCTGCAATTTCTTGGTGGTCAATCAGATGTTCTTTTGTTCGCACCTCGACGAGGTATACTTCTACATCGCTGATGTGATACTCAGTGTCAGCGGTGAACGAACCCACGCGGATCAATGTAGGCGCTGAAATCCCTACTTCTTCACAGACTTCTCTTCGGGCGCCTTCTTCATACGACTCACCTCGTTTCACTCCTCCGCCCGGAAATGTCCACCGCTGTGGCCCATAGGAATGTCGCACAAAGAGAAGCTCGTCGCCACAACGAACAATCACCTTCGTTCCACGATAGTGTGGTCGAAAGATGAACCAATACAGGAGACGAAGGGGGTACAGAGTCCGAAAGAGTACTCGAATACAATAGTCTCTACCGGTACGTACTATCTGAATGAGAAGTAGCCGCATTTATTTCTGATTCACATTATCTATACCGCGACAAGAAATCTTCTTTATAGTGCACATAGGAATCATTGAGAATCGCCTCCCGAATATTTTTTATGAGCGACACAATGAAAAAGAGGTTGTGAATGGTTGTGAATGGAGGCACTCCTTTAAGCAAGGCTTCAATTGCCTTTGGCTGGTCCCCCGCAGGGGTGTAGTGGGTTGAAAGGGTGAAGGTGGACATTGAAACAGAAGTATATAACTATTTGACAATAAAATCTTGATGAGTATCATTATTGGTGGGTGGGCGAGAAAGAAAGCAAATCGCGATTCTTAGTTCTTTGGAACAGTCTAAACCAGCTAGAGTACCGGCTGGGAGTTATAGGTTCACTCTAGGCAATATGCTAGAGAGTTACAAAGGTTCAGGTAACTGAACTCTCTCGATGAGTGAATCCTAAGTACCCTACACAGGGGAATTCGGGTGCGCCTTCGCATCCAAGGCTAAACCAAACCCACTTACAAACCAGTCGCACGCCCGCGACTGGTTTTTTATTTGACAAAAGAATCATAGGACGTATTATTTCTACATGATCACTGACACCGACATTAAAAAACTAAAAGGTGTTTTTGCAACAAAAGCAGACCTGAAGAAGTTTGCGACAAAAGCAGACCTGAAGAAGTTTGCGACAAAAGTTGAGTTCAAGAAACTAGACGAACGGCTGTGCAAACAAGAAGAGGATCTGGAGGAACTGAAGGAACGGACACAGCGGATTGAACTCAACGCCATCTCACGAACCGAGTTTGTTGGACTAACAGAGCAAATAGAAACATTAGGCAAGAACTTTGACAAACGCATGGACGAGCTTTCAGGAAACATAGACGCTCTCGCAAAGGGCATGGACGTGGAAAAGTCAGAATACACCGCGATAGGGTTGCAATTGGATCGACACAAGAGCGACAAGAGTGTGCATTTACAAGTACAGTCGTAAAAAATTTTCTTTGAATTGGGGGTAGGTATCCTCGAGGATCGCCTCGCGGATATTTTTTATGAGCGAGACGATGAAAAAGAGGTTGTGAATGGAGGCAAGGCGCGCGCCGAGCATTTCACCCGCACGAAAGAGATGCGCGAGGTAGGCGCGCGTGTAGTGTGTGCAACTATAGCAAGAGCACCGCTCATCGAGTGCACCGAAATCTGTTTGATACTTACTCTGCATCAAATTTATTTTCCCTATGTGCGTATAGATACTCCCCGTACGCGCGATACGTGTCGGCGCAACGCAATCAAACGTATCAATACCATTTTCAATGCCCATAAAGATATCTTCCGGTTCGCCGATGCCGAGCAAATGTCGTGGTTTCTCTGGTGGAAGAATGTTGTTGACCCAGCCGAGCGCTTCGTGCAAGTCTTCTTTCGTAAAGGATCCACCAATACCAAAACCATCAAAATCCATCTTTGCGAGCTCTGTTGCACTCTGTTTGCGTAAGTCCTCGTGTCGTCCTCCCTGAACAACACCATAGAGCGCCTGCCTCTTGAGAGCCTCGTAGTTGCGTTTATGCGCAAGAATAGAACGCTTCGCCCAACGATGCGTCCGCTCGAGCGCTTCTTTCTGATACGTATAATCTGCGGTTGGTGCAGTACACTCATCAAACGCAAACAGAATATCCGCACCAATAGCGTGCTGAATCTCAATGGAACGTTCTGCGGTGAAACGATGGAGTGATCCATCGAGATGTGAGGTAAATGTCACTCCTTCCTCATCAATCACACAGAGTTTACCGTGCTGTTGCGCTGTCTCTTTATTGTAGAGACGTGGACGCAAATCAGTCGGCTCATCGGCCGCATGTTGCGCAAATTTGGTCACACCTTTGCCAAACGCCGCACCAAGCGAGAACACCTGAAATCCGCCAGAATCACTCAGCGTCGGCCCGTCCCAGTGCATAAAGCGGTGTAATCCCCCCGCATCTGTGATAACCTCTGCCCCAGGTTGCAGGTAGAGATGATATGTATTAACGAGCACTGCCTGCGCACCGACAAGGTCTCGAAGGTCTTCTGGCGTGAGCCCCTTCACCGTTGCCTTTGTCCCTACAATAGTAAAAGCCGGGGTCTCAATGTCGCCATGTGGAGTATGAATCACACCCGCGCGACCGATTGTTCCCGGCAATTTCTTCTCAAGACTAAATGACAGCGGGGAGTTCATCCGCTTAGTTATACACAGAAAGTTACTTTGTCGCTAGCGCACTTTGATCACCTGCCGACATCGCCTCATCCTGCAAAAGATATTTCTTACTGGAGATGTAGAAGACGATCATTTCAAGCAAGGTGATAGTATAGAAAATAGTGAGACATCCATCCGTTATTGTATTGAATACGGTAAGGAAAAATACGTGCATGCCGACCAAACAGAGTATGTGGGTCGACACTACATAGAACATCGACAGTCGCAGAATCTTTTCCGAATCATGTACGATATATTTTTTACCAATAAACTGCGTAGAGTACCGCACACGCAACCAGATAACAATCGGCGACAACACTAACACCAATAGATACAGCCACAGTGGTACATCAGTTTCCCCAGAGACCCGTCGAAAGAGTAAATAGAGAATAGGGACAAACACAATACTAAAAAGCCACGGGATGATGAAACCAGAGATGACTAAATGGATGAGAGCAATACGCCACGGGGTTGATTGTTTTTTGTCGTGCATCACGAAATATGTACCGATCGTCACTACTACACCCAGCTAGTATACACCCACACCGTACGACTCACCTGATAGAGAGCAACTCGATAGAGAAAAGCAGTGTCGCGTTGGCAGGTAATGTATTCACTGGCGTATTACCATAACCAAGCGTTGGCGGAACTACCAAAATGCGCTTCCCCCCTTCTTTTATGCCAATGATCCCCTGATCCCACCCTTTTATGACCTCGCCTGCACCAACCTTGAATGAGAATGGTTCCCCTTTTTTATATGAATTATCAAATTCTGGACCGTCTTTCAAAAGACCGATGTAGTGTACCGTCACCGTATCACCAACCTTGGCTTCACGCCCATCCCCCACGACAATGTCACTCACAATCAATTTTTTAACCTCTCCGTCTACGGTACTCCCTGCAGTAATTGCGCGCTTCAGCGCTGCATCTTGATCTGGTTCAGAAGGGTTGACGGTTATGATGTCTGACTCCGTACTGGACACCTCGACAGCGACACGAGGAGATGTGTAGAAACGAAAACCTAAAAGCACGAGCACAAGCGCCAGAACGCTGAGGATGATCCCCCGTATCTCATAGCGAGTCATTAGTTTTTTTGCCATATGATCATTTTTGTAAGCTATCAGTAATCCTCTCGGTAAACAACTCCACAATCTTGCCACTTCTGATGGGATCTGCAAGTGACGCTTGGCTTCGAGCGGCCAGTGCATCAAGAAATTGCGTACGCTCTATACGGGTCATTGGTCGTGGCGCGCTTTTGCTCTCAAGACTGGTGATAGGGATAAGGCTGTAGTGTACCGCATGTTCCACAAAAGACACACCCACGGTGAGTCCCTCTTGTACGTTAGTATCCCAATATTGATCAAAAATAAAATTCCCAAGAGAGTAAAAGATCGGTGCGCCACGATATTCCTCTATCGTCTCTACCACGTGGGGGTGATGCCCAATGATAGCGTCAGCCCCCGCATCAATGAGTGCGTGAGCAAATGTGCGCTGAAGATCCGTGGCGTCGAGTGCGTATTCCTCGCCCCAGTGGATAGAGACAATTTGTATATCACTCTGTTTTGATGCCCGAGAGAGTATTCCTTGAACATCCGCTAGTGCGGGAACCTGTACCGTCGCGTGCATCGGGATGATCGCGACACGTACATCACCAATTGTGTTGTACAGGACATCATCATCAGAAACAGAAAGAGGATTCCCCCCGACAGTGATACCAGCATCAGTGAGAACCGTACGAGTGTGCGCGTATGCCTCTCTACCATAATCATACGAATGATTATTGGCGAGTGTCATATCAGTAAATCCAGAACGTGCCAATGCCACCGCAACCTCAGACATCGCAGAAAATTGAAACGTAAGATCCGGCGTCTGTGTGTGCACTTTTTGAATACTCCCCTCAAAATTACCAACGACGCGCGTATACTCCGCAAGAAGATCTCTGATCCCCTTAAATGGGTAGTATATTCCATTACCCCGCATCAGGGTCTCCACATGTCGGGCAAGCATCACATCACCCACAAACAACATACTGCCTGACGGCGTCTTGTGCTTCTGAAGCCCTGGGAGCACCGACGGAGCATAGATATAGAGGAGAACGGCCCCACCTACCAGAGAGACCATACTAAGCCAAAATGCCTCACTAGAGAGGAAGCGACGGGACCAATGCTGTCGCTGGGGACGATCCCCCCTACGCTTGCGGTGGCGAGCCATAATGGCGGCATCATACACAGAAAAGTACCTTAGTGCTAGGGCCCTCTGGAAAGCAGTATTCTTGGCAAGAATATCCCATTAAATAATCGTCGTCGTATTCACATAAAAGGGCCCAACTTTAAGCCAATACGTCAGTGCCACTGCAATACCACCAGTAAGGATAAGCGCAATAATCGCGGCACTCATACCAATCAAAATCTTCTTCCCTAGTTCTTTCTGTTTTTCTCGTGACGCAATCGATGCATGAAATGCAGCGGGGTCAATCACGACATCGGTCCCCAACAGTGCAGAGAGTGCAGATGTTGACCACGGCATATCTGGCCGGAAGATGGCACTGTGCTGCGGGGCACTCAGTGCACCTTCCGCCGTATCAGTAATACCGCGAAGCCAGAGTGCTTCCCTGATCTGCAATGGAGGCCAATGTGCTTGTGTCAGTACCTTTGTAATCTCTTCAGCAGAGGCATTTGCACCGACATAATTAAGTCGTAAAAAAGAATCAACTAATGGTTTATCAATCATACTATCCTTTTGTTACGTAACAGGACCGTCCGGGTGTGCGCTATAGAGCTCGAGAAGCACCACAAACAATGTGGTAGTGACCGGTCCAAGTATAAATCCGACCGGTCCAAAGATACTGATTCCCCCCAACACTGACAATAATACCAAAAAAGGATGGAGGGCAATACCACGACCCATGAGATATGGTCCAAGGAGATTATCCACCAGCCCCACCGTAAAGGTGCCCCACACTGCTATGCCAATAGCAGTACTATATGACCCCTGGAGAAAAAGAAAGGCAACTGTTGGACCAAACAAGAGGAATGTGCCGACTCCGGGAATCAATGCACAGAGTGCCGCAACCGCACCCCACAGTACTGGCTGACCAATACCAAAGAGGGTAAATCCAACAGTAACCAACATACCCTGTATGAGTGCCACCGCAAGTGTACCGAGCACCATTGTGCGCACTGCACGCGTGAGTCGGCGAAACACATACTCATCCTGCGTATCAGAAAAAGGACTCAGCTGTGTAAGATAGTGTCTAAAACGTATCCCATCACGAAATAGATAGAATACTGCAGTGATACAAAAAAAGATAAGAAATGCTGTAGACGCAGTCTCGGCAAAAATAGTACCCGTGTGCGCAAGGAGCCAACCACTTATCTCTCGTACGTACATACTCACATCAAGTTGAAAGATGGGTATGAAATGCTGAACTAACGTTTCTACCTGAGTAATTGTCTGATTAAAAAGAAGACCACCATTCTGATTGAGGGACATGTACAGAGACAGCGCCTGCGAGACAAGCACATACCCGAGAACAACAAGCGGAGTAATGACCAACAGCCCAATCAGTAGTGTGGTGATAAGTGCGGCAATGTTTTTATTATGCCACGGTGTATAACGTAGTACCCGATAGTAGAGCGGGTATCCAACAACCGCAATAATGCTGGCAATAGTGAGAGCGCCAAAAAATGGCGCGATCATAGACCAGACCACATAAGTGGTTACGGCAAGTACGCCGAAAAAGAAAACGTACTCGGATACGTGTGTCTGTCTCATTAAGAGTAGTATACCAAATTGTTCCCCAAAAAAGGAACCCCTCTGCACACCTAACTTTCTATTTCTCAGGAGAATACTGCCCCCGGAGTTGCATTGCCCGGTGAATACGTTCCATACCGATGCGATATGCCGCCTGGCGATAGCTCACTTTGTCAGTGCGCATGCGTTCGGTGAGCGTTTGGTAAGCACTGATCATCTTTTGCTTCAATCGCTCGTCAACCTCTGATTTTGACCAATAGTACTGCTGTCTATTCTGTACCCATTCAAAATAGGAAACCGTCACCCCGCCAGCATTCGCGAGCACATCGGGGATGACTGCAACGTTTCGTGCGGTAAGAATGGTATCTGCTTCAGGGGTCGTAGGATTATTCGCAAGCTCAACAATAATTGACGCCTGTACCTGATCCACCGTATCAGTACGAATCTGATTATCTAGTGCGGCCGGAATAAGTACGTCGCACGGTACTCCAAGTACCGCGTCCACTGCAAGCACTTGTGCGCCATCAGCGGTCAACTGTGCCGCATCACAGACAGTACCAGTACAGTACAGCGAGGTGACCGAACCGCCGTGTTTCTTTGCCTCTTCCACTTTTTGAGGGTCGAGTCCGTCTGGATTATAGAGCGTCCCTTTGCTATCCGAGAGTGCAACAATCTGGTACCCACGTTCGTGTAGTAGTCGCGCCACCATTGCTCCCGCATTACCAAATCCTTGAATCGCGACCCTGAGGGCTGATGGTGTGAGAGAGTGTTCACGAACGTATGCCTCAAGTACGTGGACACCGCCTTGTGCGGTTGCCGTATCACGCCCAATACTTCCGCCGAGTGCAAGCGGTTTACCGGTGATCATTCCGGGCTCGTTTCTTCCCATACTTTTTTCATACTCATCCAGCATCCATCCCATTATTTCCGGTGTGGTGTATACATCGGGCGCAGGAATGTCGATATCCACGCCTAAGTAGCCTTTCATTGCCTGTATGTATGCTCGTGAGATACGTTCGATATCATGCGCATCATACTGCTTTGGATCAAATGCAATACCACCCTTCGCACCGCCAAGTGGCACATCAATAACCGCGCACTTCACCGCCATAGTCGCGGCAAGTGCTTTCACCTCCTCAAGATCAGCGGCCGGATGAAATCGAATGCCCCCTTTGTATGGACCACGAGCATTATTAAACTGCACACGATATGCCGGAAAATTCTCCAGGCCATTTTTGGTCTCTACCGCAAGCGTCGCTTCACGCACCCAGTTTGGTGTCTCGAGTCTCTGCGCATCTCTCTCACTCACCCCCAGCGCAGTAAGTGCCGCTGCAATATGTGCCTTTACCTGTACAAACGGTGATGTCGTATCCATACGTCTTATCTAGTGTGTATTAATCAATTCTCTTCTTCTTGTACGAGCAATATATCTTGCGAGCACTCTTAACCTTTCTCGAAGAGGTCAAAATTATCAGGAGTTTCTTTTGGTCCTGCCTCTACGAGGTTGAGAATCGCCGGAATACCCCTGAAGGTCGCATTGATAAATGCACCCTGATTTGCCTTGAAATTCACCTTAAATCTCTGTGGAGTCACTACCTGTGCGCACACTCCACCAGTAGTATTAATCACCGTAACCGCGATGGTCACCTGCTCTGGAGCAGATTCACGCACCACCGCATTCGCTTCCAAGAGATCACATGGTGTCGGCACCATCATTTCGCCAATAACCGTATGTACCCCGTCTTTGAAGAAATGCTTTGCAGTAATATGTATGGCCTCCGGTACTACGGCCTCTTTTTGTGGTGGTGGTGGAATCGGCACTGATTCAGACATACTTCGATTCTTGAGATACGCATATCCAAACATACCACCGACAATAACCACAAACAGGGCTACTGCGACCATGAGTGCTCGTTGATTCATAGATATGGTGTTAGCAGATAACTCTCTCAGTATACCATATACACTCTCGACCTTCTTTCAGATACATGTCCAAAAGAGACCATACGCACATTTGTCTCAATAGGTATGATTTCTGATGAGAAATAGGTATGTGTATAACCTATTGATTATATAAAAGGGAATGCTATACTGCCCATGCACAAACGCACGTATGTGTGTATTTATTAGATTTATTCTCGAATATTGAGAATAAAGAAAAATGGACAAAAAAGTAATCACACGAGATCATGATTTACTTACTTGATGAAGATGAGGTAACAGATCCAGTCGAGAGTATGGATACGGATGGTGATGATGAGGAAGAGGAAGAGGACCCGGTAGAGGAGGGTATGGCATAGTCCCCTCTACGTAGGTAATGAAATATACACACAGCCCCGCGCACAACGTGCGCGGGGCTGTGTGTATATTGGCAGATGACAACGGTGAAACCTTATAGCATACTTATGGCTACATGCAACTCCCCTACACGATCGCGATCGTCATAGATACTTTCAATTCCCCACTGCTCACACTCGGGCTCATACTTGCCAGCGCTGGCTTCGTGTGTATTTTATCACGAGACCATGCGACCGCACTTATTGTGTCATCACTGTGCGCTGGTACTATCGGATACATACTGAAACTCCTGTTTGCCATTCCCCGACTTGATTCTGCCCTTGTGGTGGTGACCGGATACCGATTTCCCAGCCTACACGCAGTTATCGCTACCGCGTTCTTCGGCAGTCTCTGCTTTAGTGCATTCTATCTCATTGACTCTCTCCCCCTTAAAATTCTCATTGTACTACTTGCCTGTGTCGCCATCGTCCTCGTTGCATGGAGTAGAGTGTTCCTCCACGCACATCTCCCCATTGACGTGATTGTGGGATCACTACTTGGTATTAGCATCACATTCCTTGTCCACGTCTTCCTTCTTCATACCCACCATGGACTGTAGTGTCGCATGAATACATAGAGCTATCGTTACCCAAACCTCAGTGAGTGCCCATCATATTACTCCTCCGTATCCCCACGATCCGTACCCCACTGCCAACGTGGCTTCTCACCCTTTACGTAGCAGATCGCAAAAAGAATCCCCGTCAAAATACAAAACGGGACAAACACCCCAATGAGGGTATCACTGACTGAGTGCGATTGACCATCTACATCCCGAAAAATATAGTACAGCACAATAAGATACACAATGAGCACAAGCCATCCCTGCCATCTCGTCGGCGCCCAACCCCAACCGTACAGCTTTCGCCGAAACCACAATTTTTTTGTTGGTACCATATTGTCCATAAGACCTCTCTAGTATACTACTCACTGACTATACAACTCTGTCTGTGCGGATTGCACTGCGCCATACTGCATTTTTACGCGTCAGGAGTTGCGTCCCATACTCCACGAAACATACCCCCCCACTCCTTCAAACTTTCGGGGGTTGCGTTTGCCATCATCTCTGCATGTGCCTCTTTTGCGTGCGCGCCCATTTTCTCCATCATCTCTTCTGGCGTTTCCGCAGAAAACACCGCGTCACACCCCTCTCCTCCAACCTGTGAACATTTAATGGTCTTCATAATAGAATATGTATTATAGGTAGAGATCAATACTACACCACGCAACACCCTCTTACAATATACTATAGAATTCTCCGCGAGCGCTCCACACAGGAGACACTTGATCATACACAGTCTTCAGTGCTACCATTGAATACAATGGCAAGGAAAAAACAGATCGTCCCTACCCCAGAGGCAGTAGCACAGAGAAGACGTACCGTGAGAAGTTTCAGGGCCAAAGCTGACGCCCAAAAATCAAAGCCAGACAAGATTGCCGATGCACTGACGGCATCCTTTGGTACCATTCCTTTTTTTATATGGCACGCAGTATTCTTTAGTATCTGGTTTTTATGGAATCTAGGCTTCTTTCCGTCGCTACCCATTTTTGATCCTCCACCGTTTGGTGTCCTCACGATGGTGGTCTCTCTCGAAGCAATCTTCCTTGCGATCATCGTCCTGATATCACAAAATCGAGAAGAGCGTATTAATAACCTCCGTGAAGAGGTAGATCTATACATCAATACCTATGCTGAAGCAGAGATTACAAAAATCCTCTATTTACAAACCTTGCTCCTTAAAAAGAACGGTATTGATGTGTCAGAAGACACAGAAGTACAAATGATGCTGGAGAGCCTTGAGAGTGAGGAGATAGAGGAAGAGCTCAATAAACAGCTTCCCTAATCCACGACCATACTACAGATGTGCGTACGCCCCATGCTATACTATGCACCATAGAGGGAGTATTATTACTTGATAACAAAACAGCAATGGAATCAATGCAATCAGGTGGATGCACGTGTATGCATCACAAGATGCCAGCGATTTTAGTGATAGTCTTTGGACTCCTATTTCTTTTTGGGAACATGTCCATAGTTTCTCCAGAAACAGTCACTATGATCTGGCCACTACTCGTCATGCTCGCCGGCGCAATGAAGCTGACGAGTAGCAAGTGTAAGTGTTGCGGAAAGGATACTGCACACACCTGTGTAAATTGTGGTAAAAATCCAGGAATGCCACAGTAACAGTATAAAACCCACACATACAAAAAACCTCTCTGATGAGAGGTTTTTTGTATGTGTGAGTTACTCCACCACCGACTCTGTATTCCGCTGTTCAATCAATGCCTTGGCCTCCTTTGCCTTGTCGACCGCATCTAGCCCTTGTTCAATCGTGCTCTTCTGTGCTTTCTTTCCAGAAAAAAGATCGGAACGAACCATAAAAAGCAATCCGAGTGCCACCCCGATGAGAAGCATCAATAATCCTATAAATCCCCGTTGGGTCGTTTTATTGATACGCATAGATGTGGAGTTAGGATGAGTATATCAAACTTTTTCTATCCCTAGTACATACGACAGTGCATCGATCAGTGGTTGCATCTCTACGATTTCCTCCTCTGCAGTATGTTGCACCGAGGGTTTGTTCGTTGCTTTCGAGTAATACAACGCGCGAACAGGCATCTGTATATGTGATTTCCCGAGTTCTTGATTCGTCAAAATCACTTCTCGTCGAGATCCTGCTTCCCGCACCTCCCCATCTGGATGTATCGCAACGAACGCCTCAATCCACACGGCATCCACCCTTCCGCCATGTTTTGTCGCAACATCTTTCCAAAATTGTAATAGCCTCTCCCCAATCTCCTCTTTCGAGAGAGTTCGCTCATCAGTCTCACCGAGCGCTCGTCGTTTTGGTGCATCGATAAATCCCTCCCCTTCGACATAAAATCCTGTATCGTTGGAGACAATGGGCATATCTACCAAACCGACGTACGCATGTGCTTTCAGTTTTGCATTCTCTGCAAGCGTTTTCCCATTTTCTACCACATCTATTACCGGTATAGACAGATCTGCGGGAGTATAGACATCAATATCACTCGCAACATACCGCAACAGGTATTTATACCGATCTATCTTACCTTCGTTGTTTGTAGCGAGAAATACCTGCATATGGACAATATACCAAACCTACCAGTTTCGTGATATATGAGTATTTTTCACCCGTATCTTGTACAATACCTCTAGTCTTGTACAATACCGCCAGACTGTTCACTACAATGGAGGTTCAAATGATTATTTCGTTTGCTAGTCTTGGGGAGACCCGATCAAAACACACACATAACCGGGTCGTGCTGGTTTGTGGATCCTTTGATCTACTCAATTCCCGTCACATCGCCTTTTTGGAGCAGTGCTCCGAAAAGGGAAATATTTTAGTCGTAGCAGTCTTCTCTGACGCACAAGTACGAGAGATGAAGGGGTCAAATCGACCCATCATCCCAGAAACTAGCCGTGCCGCAATCTTGGCGGCACTCTCAGTGGTCACCTATGTCGTGCTGGCACCAGACCCTGCCCGTGACAAGGATATACCGATAGTACGAGTCATTCGTGCGCTCAAGCCTCATGTCTTTGTCACATCCGACGAGGGATTTGCTGAGCACGAGGGGAGCCTTGGGCACAGCGACATGCAAGTACTGTACCTACCTAAAATCGGCACGACGTCGCCCAGCATCATTCAAACTATACTGGATCGGTATTCCAAACAATAAGAAGGCGTCCTGACCCCTCCTATTCTCTTTAGGAGGGGTCTGTCTTTATATACACAATCAAAATAACACGGGGTCCAGAGTAGTCGTACTCTCAAGGTATAGCGTCCTCTTCATTATCCGCGTGCTATCATCCTCATACATTCATGACAAAAAATTTCGACACTTGGAATACACTAAAGAAGCAAACTCATGACGAGGAGTCTCGCTTATATACCGTTCGTGAAATATGGTGGTGCCGACTCGGTGTGAATGTTGGATCAGAACAGGATGGCAGCGGCCATTCATTTTTTCGACCCGTGGTGATCATCCGTGCCTTCGGACCAGAAACCTGCGCGGTTATCCCACTCACCACCTCTCCACGTCCTCATCGGCTCCGTATAGGTGTAGGAATGGTACAAGATAAGGAGGCGAAGGCACTGCTCTCGCAACTTCGAGTGATCGATACGCGGCGTTTAGTCGAAAAGGTTTGTTTTCTCGATAAGGAGATATTCACAGAATTGAGAAAAGCCGTTAGAAACTTGTTCTGACGGCTTTTCTGCATTTTCTCCCTCTTTCGAGGGTGAGGCCGAAGCCACTTGTCCGACTATGTTAGCAAGGCATATAAATAAGTCAAGCGCAATGCTAGGCTCTCTCACACGTCTCTAGCTTAAGTAGCACCGGCTTTTTTGAGTCTTTTGCACTCAATATGGTTTCAGTTTTGGCACCGCCTTTTGGATAAAATTATGCAAGGAGAGCACCATCTCTTTTCTCTCCGTAGGCACAGCCGCGAGATATTCTTTTACTGTTTTTGCTTTTGTCGGTTTGAACATGTTCATAAAGATTTTGTAGGTAAGGGAATAAACATGCTCACTCGCCGTTTATATTCTGCAAACTCGGGATTTTCTGCCATCCTTTTTTCCAACATCGGAATACCCGACACTTTTAAAATCAAAAAGGTAATCGTGATTGTCCCGATAATACCCAACCAGCCATTCGGAACGGATAGCGCGATAAGCCACAGACCCCACCACTGTGTTACTTCACCAAAATAATTTGGATGGCGTGTATATGCCCACAACCCGCTTTGCATTAATTTCCCTTTATTCGCTGGATCTTTAATAAAACGTGCCAACTGCGCATCGCCCACGGATTCAAAATAAAATCCAAAGAGCCATATCGCCACACCAAGCACATCAAGTATACCGAGAGCTGTTCCCACACCCTGGTTAATACGTAACACTGGCATAACGATCAGAAACAAAAACAATCCCTGTAGAAGATACACTTGCACATACGAACGTGGATAAAACCACTTGCCCCATTCTTTACGCCACGCCAGATACCGATAATCCTCCGCCTTACCTTTATTTCGAGTGTGGATATGCCACGCCAAACGCAGACCCCAAATACCCACCAATACTCCTACCAAGAGTCCTCGTATGCCAGAATCACCCGAAATGAAAAAAGAAACCCATGTCATGAGCACAAACCCCAGTCCCCACGCCACATCAGCAACATCGTTTCTCTTTTTAATCAAAGAGACCACAAACCAAAGGCTCATGTATACGAACAAAACCAACATGAGGGTTACATAATAACTCATAGCCCTATGTTACGTGCTATGAAATACGTCACGACCGATACAGAGCCGGCGAGCACCGCACCCCATGCCAAGTCCACAATCGTGACCAATAGTGGCCAATCTTTAGCAATCGCCAAATTGGTCAGGTCATACGTGGCATAACACACTAAGCCGAATAACGCACCAAAGAAAAGAGCGTGCGTCCACAAGCCCTTTTCCATAGCGGGGGCGATGACAAACACAATAAGGCCAGCAATAAAAATCAGATAGAAGATGATTGCGGCGGTCCAGTTGATATCACTTTTCATCAAAAGGCCGATTTGGCCACGATAGAAATCCTTCGCTACGAGTCCAAGCCACACCATGTCGATGGCAAAGAACACAGGGAACGCGATTAGATATAGTTTTATAAACATATTATGTATTTAAATACGTTATTGTTAATTGCAAACAGGTGGCGAATGTTCCCCACAAAAGATACGGGATGTTGGCGTAGACGACCCAACGCAAATCAGACGATGCGTGCCAGAGGGCATACAGCGCCCAGATGAGTGTGCCGACGACGAGCAGGATATCGAGTGAAGCAAGAAGATTATTTTTGAGACCAAATTGTATTGGCGTAAAAGCAAAGTTAAAAACAAGGTTAAGCGCAAATGGCAAAGCCACGATCCATGGGATCTGCTTGGTAAAGGCCTTGTAAAACACTGTGCCAAAAGACACGGCGATAATCGCATACAACACCGTCCATACCGGCCCAAAAAGCCACGCCGGTGGTGCCCATGAGGGTTTTATTAATGTTTGATACCAGGTGGAGGTGGGCATAATTATCTTTCCCAAATTTTATCATCGGGAGCAAAATCAACCTGATATTCGGGTATGCCGAGCGAAATGCCGTAGCGCTTCGCTTCACCATATTGTTCTTTACTTTTTCGGTTTATGTAAAAAACTTTGTCGCGAAAAATAATGTAGTGATGGGTATCATTCTTAAAATCCGCATACCAGTTATGTTTTGAATCTAACGCATTACTTATTTTTTCCGCGACATTTCCAACTTGATTCTCCGGAATCTCAACGGTGTGCAAAGTCCATTGTTTTATCCAAGAGGTTTTATGTTCCTCCACGACTTCTTCAATTTTTGTCTCGGAAATTTTGATATCTTTGAGAATGTCTTTATTTTCCAAACTTTCTTCAATTATTACGCCACTATAATTCATAATTACATTCTATCATTTTTGCTTCAAAATTTCCTTTTTCGTTTTCTTAATCTGATTGAGTGGCGGAGGGGGTTAGTTTCCAGATTTGGTTCGATTATGTTCCTTACACAACATCTGACAATTCTCCGCGGTTGTTCTTCCAGTTTCCACCAACCTTGTGAGTGAGTGCAGCAAACCTCACATGGCTTTGCATGATTCTCATCATACATGTAGCTTCCTTTGCCGTGGCATTTTTCACATTTCTCATTAGTCATACACATATTTTAATAAATTATTATCCTCAAAACAACTTCCGTATAAAAAGAAAGAGCCTCCGCGAAAAATCGCGGAGGCTCAAGTATTCAAGAGGGACAAGCCCTCAAGGGATCAAGAATCACTTCCTGGCAGCCGACAACCCGATGTAGTCGTAGCGGTCGTCGTGCCAATCGTTGTGGACGCTGAGCCCATCGGAATCGAAGTTGCCGACGTCGACGCGGCTACCGCCCGAGTCGAGACTGGACGTCCGAACGTAGATGCCTTTGAAGAGTCGGATACCACGGACCTCGAAATAGGTCGTGATGAACCAGCTCATCTCA